>NZ_BAAAZP010000152.1:0-52071 GCF_039536965.1 Nonomuraea antimicrobica
CCAGCGCCAGCTCGCCAAGGCCCGGGCCGGCGCCCTGGCCGCCGCCGGCGAGCGGCTCTGTGCGCGCCGCGCCCCGCCGCAGACGTCGCCGTAGGTCCGCCGCCAGCCGGCGGCGGTCGGTCTTGCCGTTCTCGTTCACCGGCATCGCCGGCACGTGGTGAACGCCGCTGGGGGTCATGTACGGCGGCAGCACGGCCTCGACCGCCGCCCGCAGGTCGTCGCCGAGTCCCTGCAGCCCGGTGTAGACGGCGTGTATCTCCACGCCGCCGTCGCCGTCGGCCTCGACCGGCACGACGGCGGCCTCCGCGACGCCGTCGTGTCCTCGCAGCACACCTTCGATCTCGCCGGGCTCGATGCGGTGCCCTCTCACCTTCACCTGGTCGTCGATGCGGCCGAGGTGCAGCAGCTCGCCTTCCCACCACCGGACCCGGTCACCGGTGCGGTACCAGTCGCCGTCCGCCGGTCGCCCGGCGACTTCGGCAAGGTCGGGTGGCGCGCCCTTGAGGAAGCGGTGCTCGTCGTCCCGCGGATCCAGGTAGCCGGGGAAGCGCTGAGAGCCGCGGACGCACAGCTCTCCCTCTCCGCCGTCCTCGCCGCTCGCCCTGACGACCGCCTCCAGGTGGGGGAGCGGCCGGCCGATGGGGACCGTCCCGTTCGGCGTCCGCGGCCACGCGGACCGCTCGCTGGGCAGTCGGTAGGCGGTGCAGGTGATGGTGAGCTCGGTCGGCCCGTAGAGGTTGTCGATGACACTGCCAGGCGCCGCGTCCGCCCACGCCGTGGCCTGGTCGAGGGTGAGCTGCTCGCCCGCGAAGATGCTGACCTGCAGCCCTGGCAGCACGCCGGGCGTGAGCGTCCGCATCCGGCGGGCCAGGGAGATCACCGAGGGGACGGAGCTCCAGTGCGTGATTCCACGTTCGTTGACGAACGAGATCGGTGTCAGCTCCTCCTCGCGGCTGGGCACGACCAGGGTGGCGCCTGACCCCCAGGCGAGGAACATGTCGAGGACGGAGGGATCGAAGGTCAGGGCGTAGTGCTGGGAGACCCGGCACTCCGGCGTGAGCGCGTACCGCTCCAGACTGGCGGCCACGTACTCCGAGAGGTTCCGGTGCCGGATCGGAACGCCCTTGGGCCTACCGGTCGAGCCTGAGGTGAAGAGGATGTAGGCGACGTCCTGAGGCTCCCCCCGATACGCGGAGGCCGGCCCTGGCGCGGCCCTGGACTTCGCCGGCCCCGGCTCGCCGTCGCCGGGGTGCACGCACACCTCTACGCCGGGGACGTCCCGCGCGATGCCGGCGGCGAGCTCGGCGGAGCCGGGATCGGTCAGCAGCACGCCGACGCCTGCGGACCGGCACATCTGCGCCAGACGCGCCGCCGGGAACCGAGGGCTGAGGGGAACCACCGGCCGGCCCGTGCGCAACACGGCCAGGTATCCCGCGTAGGTCCCGGCATCCCGTCCGGCGAGCAGTCCGACGGGTGCCGGGCCGGCGATCCGCGACTCGATCGTGGCGGCGAGCTGCTCGGCGCTGGTGTGTAGCTCGGCGTACGTCAGCTTGTGCGGGCCGATCTCGAGTGCGGTCGCGTCGGCGGCCCGTTCGGCGCTCGACGAGAACAGGTGCCACAAGGTGCTGGTGCGGGAGGTGAGGCTTCCTGGTGAAGTGATCACGTCTGGTCTCCTGGGAAGGGTTGGTCGGCGTCGGTCTGCCCGAGGGCGAGCTGGGCGGCGAGGGCGTCGGCGAAGGCCCGGCGGATGATTCCCGGGCGGGGCCGGCCGCGGGCGGCGCTTTCCACCGCGTACCGCAGCAGCCGCGGCAGCGCCGCCCACCGCTCCGCCGCCGCTGCCAGCATCGGGCGGGCCGGATCACCAGGCGCCGCGGCGGTGAGACGGTGCCGCAGGGCGAAGCGGTGGTGCCCGGCGAGGGCCCAGCAGTCGTCGAGGTGGAGTGCGGCCGACTCGGCCGACCGGGCCAGCCGATCGCCGAGGAACGTCAGGGCCGACCGCTCACCTTCGAGCCACCGCCCTGGCAGTGCCTCGGTCTCTTCGGCTGACCGCTGAGCCGGCCGCGGTTCCCGGGTGCGCTCCAGCCACCACCATCCCGGCACGTCAGCTCCGGCGAGCGGGAAACCGCAGGCGAGCCTGTTGCGCATCCGCTGCTGCTCGTTCCACTCGGGCGTTTCCATGGCCTCAGCGAGCCGGCTGGAGGAGAACCGGCCGGCGAAGGGCCGTTGCCGGCCGTCCGGCAGCAGGCCGGCGAACTCGTCCCGCACCCGCCAGTCGCCTCCTTCCGCGCCGTCCACCAGCAGCCAGTGCGGGGCGCTCGGGCCGGCAGGGAGGGCGGGTGACCACGGCAGCCTGCGGTTGTCGACGAGGATGAGCACCCGGCCGAACTGGTGCAGTTGGTCCGCCACGGCGCGGAGGGCGTCCGCGGCGGACGACGCGTGCCGGTAGCGCAGGCGGCTGCCGTCGGGCAGCCGCTCCAGGCGGACGCGGTGGTGGGAGAAAGCGAGCAGTGGCGGCGGCAGATCGGTCCGCGCGGCGGATCGCACGCTGCGGGAGATGAGGTCGGCTGCGTCGAACTCGCCGTCCAGATACGCCGCCAGGTTGGCGGTGTAGCAGCTCAGACCGTCGTAGTCGATGATCGTGGCCGCGGTCACGAGCCGGCCTCCGCGCCCGGGTCCCAGGCGCAACTGACCGGGACCGGGAACAACTCCCTGAACGCCGCCCAGCGCAGCCTCCCCCACCGGCCGGTGCTCGCGCCCGGCTCTACCGGGATCTGCCAGGGACGACCGGCCAGTCCCTCGCCGGTCGCTTTCACACATGCTTCCTGAACCGACCAGATCCAGGCTGCCTCCACGACCGACGCGACGGTCCGCGGCCGGCGCGACGCGACGCTCTGGCTTCCCGCACCGCTCTGGTTTCCCTCGCCGCCGCGGACCGGCGCGATGCGCGGCCGCGGCAGTTGGACGTCGACCCCGACCCGGCCGCGAAGCCCGACGGCCGCCGCGGCCCACCCGTCACTGTGCGACAGGCTCACGGCGACGTCGGGCCGTCCGCCCAGGAAGGGACGCCCGGATTTCCGGCCGCGTACAGGCGCGGCCGCCGCCTCCTCGTCCGCGGTCACCACCAGCAGACTGCGCAGCAGAGCGCGTGCCGCGATCCGCTCCGCGGCCCGCCAGGCAGGCAGCCCGCCGGCCGCGGCAAGATCGTCGGGCACGCAGAGGCCGATGGGGGCATCGCCGATCGGGCAGGCGGACACGTGCACGAAGGCGCCGGAGCCGGCGAACTCCGGCACGGCGTCAGGGAATTCGACTCCACCAGGCATGAGCAGCTCTCCGGAACGCGTCTGAGGATTGGGACGTGACCGTGCAGGTCACACGAGCCGGACTGAGACGTCGCGCAGCGCCATGGCTCCATCGGCGGTGCGCAGCCGGTCGTTCGCGAAGTTCAGCGATGCCGAGCGCAGGTCGCGGAAGGCCCGCTCCAGTCCCGTGGGCGAGCCCTTGAGGTAGCCGTGGCGCAGGCCGACCAGCTCTACCAGGCCGTTCACCGCCGCGAAGCACTCCTCCGAGGCCCGCGTCTTGAGCGTGTTGACGAGGAGGCGTGCTGACGTGGAGGAGACCGCGCCGTGCCGGGTCTCCTCGTCGGCGACGACCCGCAGCGTGTGCCGCAGCAGCGCATGCACCGTGTCCACGCGTTCGCGGATCACGGCCAGGTTGGACAGCACCAGCGGCGAGGAGACGTCGAGGCCCCGCGGGCCGCTCTGCCCCCGTACGTACCGGATGACCCGGGCGAGGGCCCCGGCCGCGGTGCCGAGCCACGCGGCGGCCCAGCCGATGTGCGCGACAGGCCCGAAGAGTCCGGCGGCGATGTCGGGGAAGCCGCCGGGACCGCCGATCAGGTGCGTGGCCGGAACGGCGCCACGCAGCCGGAGGGGCACGCTCTCGGTGGCGCGCATGCCCAGCGGATCCCAGCCGCCGGTGACCTCGACCTCGAGGTGGTCCCGCGCGGCGTACACGAGGTCGACCTGCGTGGGCGAGGCGGCGCCTGCCGACCGCATGGTCACCAGGAACGCGTCCGCGTGCCTGCCGCCGGTGACCACGGGAGCGACGCGGTCGATGACGAGCGTGCCGCCGCTCTCCTGCAAGGGGGACTCGGAGGTCAGTAGCTGCCCGCCCGTACCGGGCTCGGTGGTGACCGAGCCGAGGTAGATCTCGCCACGCGCCAGTGTGGGCAGCAGGTCCCGGAGGAGCTGAGGATCGCCGTGCCGGACGACAGCGGTGGCCTGCTGGCAGTGCATGGCGAAGACCAGAGCGGTCGTCATGTCCGCCCGCGCCAGGGCGATCGTGGCGTCGGCGAGCTCGGTGAAGCCGCCACCCCAGCCTCCGTGCTCGACGGGCACGGGTAGGCCCAGCAGCCGGGTCCTGCGCATCTCCGCCAGGGCCGCCGCGGGAAAGGCGGCGTCCCGGTCGGCCTGGTCGGCGTGCTCGCTCGCGACCGCCGCGACGGCCTCGGCGGCCTCGCGCCAGGCGGGATCCGGCACCAGGCCCGCTCCTGGCAGCTCTGTTGTGAGCGTCCCGGAGCTCATGACGCCGCCGCCTGCGTCGCGCCGCGGATCTCCTGGACCGCCTTCCAGAGGGTGCCGCCCGTCTCGAACGTCCGGTCCACCATCCGCTCCTCGGGGAAGAAGATGCCGTAGGTGTCTTCAATGGCGAAGAGCAACTCGATCTCACGCATGGAGTCGAGTCCGAGGTCCCGCAGGCGTGCGGTGTCGGTGATCTCCTGGTCTCCCGCGTACTTCAGGTACGGCCGCAGGATGTCGACGAACTGTGCGTCCATGGTCAGCTCTCCTCAGTACGGTCAATCGCATGACGTTCCCATACGAGCCGCGACACCTCGGTGATCTCGCCGCCCTCGACGATCACCTCAAGCGGCGCCGGATGGCCCAGGAACCCGGTCAGACTGGCGGTCAGGCCGTACGCCCCCACGTTGGGCACCTCCAACACGTCACCCGGCCGTACCGGGGGCACCGGCGCGGCCCGCACCCAGATGTCCAGCGGCGTGCACAGCGGTCCTGTGACCAGCGACCGCTCTGCCGGACCGCCGCCCCCGCTGCCGTTCGCCAACTCCGGCAGCAGGGGCGGCAGCCGGCGCAGCCCTGACATGCCGCCGAGGTGGTTGATGCCCGACTCGAGGACGACGACCTGAGTGCCGTGCGACCACTTGACGTCCACGGCTCGGGTGATCAGCGTGCCGCACGTGGCCGTGAGGAAGCGTCCTGACTCGAAGGCGACCAGCGGGCGCCCGTCCCGCCAGCCCGCGAAGGAGTCGTCCAGGAGCCGCGCGAGCTCGCCCGCCAGCGTCGAAAGGCTGGGCAGGTGGCCGGAGCGGGCGAACGGCGCGCCGAAGCCGCCTCCGAGGTCGAGCACCTCGATCCGGTCCCGCATCACGGCTTGTGCGCGCTGGGCGGTGCGCAGGGCGGCCGCGAACTGCGCGAGGAGTTCGCTTTCCGTCATGAGGTTCGTGCCGAGATACAGGTGCAGGCCGGACACCGACGCCCGAGGGCGGGAGGCGAAGGCATCCGGCTCGGCCTCCAGCCATTCGGTGTCGGCCCCGAACTGCGAGGCTATGCCCGTCATCGTCAGGCCCTGCCCGGCGGCCTGCTCGTGTCCGTTCAGCCGCAGGAGGCACCGCGCCGTGCCGGCCTGGGCCGCCATCGCCCGATCGACCTGATCCAGTCCGTGCGGGGAGTCCACCGAGAACCAGCGCACTCCCGCCGCCACCGCATCGCGAACCTCCGCGTCTCGCTTGCCCGGGCCGGTGTACAGGATCGCCGCCGGGTCGGCCCCGGCCGCGAGCGCGGTGGCCAGCTCGCCGGCCGAACTGACCTCAAGGGAGCAGCCGATGCGACTCAGCCGGGCCACGACGGCGGGATGCGGGTTCGCCTTGAGTGAGTAGTAGAGGCGGCTCGGCTGAGGCAGCGCGGCCACAAGCGTCCGGTGGCACCGTTCGACCTCGTTCAGGTCGTACACGTACGCTGGTGTGCCCCTCTTGTACGCTTCGGCCGGCAGGGTGGTGTCAGGCATCAGAGGTCTCCTCGACGAGACGCGTCAGCCGCAGCCGGTCGATCTTCCCGTTGGCCGTCAGCGGGAGCGCGGGGAGTGTCAGGCATCTGCGCGGAATCTTCGTCTCCTCCAGATGGCCGGTCAGCGCTGCGAGCACCTGTCCGGGAGTCAGCTCCGACGCCACGACCAGCGTCGCTCCGTGGGCCGGGGCGCGCGGTGGCACCGCACAGGCGTCCCGGACATGGGGGATCCGGTTGGCGGCGGCCTCGACTTCGAGGGAGCTGACGCGGGTGCCGCGCTCCTTGTAGACGTCGTCGCGCCGCCCGTCGAAATAGAGGTAGCCCTCCGCGTCCACGCTTCCGTAGTCGCCGGTGTGGAGCTGCGGAAAGAGTCCGTCAACCCGGCGGAACCGCTCGGTGGTGAGCTGCGGGCGCCGCCAGTAGCCGCTCATGACGTTCGGCCCGCGCACCACGATTTCGCCGACGTCACCTGGAGGGAGCCGCTCTCCCCGCTGGTCGACGGCGAACACCTCAGTGCCGTGAAGCGCGCGTCCGGATGAGCCCGGACGCAGCAAGTCGCCGTCGGGCGGCATGATCGTCGCCCGTTTGCACTCTGTGAGGCCGTACATCAGCTGCACCTTGAGTCCGGGGATGTGCTTGCGCAGCGTGGCGAGGACGTCAGCGGGCATGGCTGCTCCGGTGTTCGTCAGCAGCCTGAGGACGGGCGCGCGGGCGCCGGGCCGCTCCACCAGCCGGGCAAGGGTGGAGGCCAGTGACGGCACCGCGGGGAACACCGTCGCTCCGGTCTCGCACAGCCGGCCCAGCAGGGCCCGGCCCGCGTCCTTCGCCGAGCCCAGCTCCAGCCGTGCCCCGCCGAGGGTGGCCAGCAGGATCTGGTACAGCCCGTAGTCGAACGACAGGGGCAGCGGGCTGTACACGACGTCGTCCCTGATGTATCCCAGCTCTCTGTGTGCCGCCCGCGCCGCGAAGACGACCTGGGCGTGGGTGGACACCACGGCCTTGGGCGCGCCGGTGCTGCCGGAGGTGTAGATGAACCACGCGGGGTCCACAGGGAGGGTGCGGGAAGGCATGCCGGCGTCGTGCGGCCCGGTGCGGGCCGCGGCGCGCATCTCATCGAGGCCGCGGTGGACGATGCCGCTGCGCGCCGCCTCGCCGATGGTCGCGCCGTCGCCGATGACGAGCGCGGGCTCGGCGTCGGTGAGGATGTGCCGTACGACGACGGGCGGCGCCCCGGCGCTGAGCGGGACCGAGACGGCGCCGATGCGTGCGGCGCCGATCAGCAGGGGAGCGAGCCACGGACCCGCCGCCTCGCTGACGACGATCCGCTCCCGCCCGCGCACGCCCTGACCGAGGAGCCAGGTCGCCAGGCGGAGGCTGGCCAGTCGCACCGCGGAGTAGGTCATCGAGTCAGTGCCGTCCCCGATGGCCGGTCGCCCGGGGTGCGCGGCGGCCGCGGCATCCAGCAGGTCGTGAATGACGGTCGCGCTCATGGCAACACCCGGATACCGCTGTGCCGTTCGGCCGGCGAGAACAGCTCGGCGAGTGAGACGGCGTCGCGCACGGTACGCGCCGACAGGCCGGCGGCGTCGTACGGCCGGCCCAGGAGCTGCTCGACGGAGTCGAGCACCTCGACGAGGCGATAGGAGTCGAAGCCGGGGAGCTCGCGCAGGGTCGGCGCCCGATCCAGTGCCTCAGCGTCGATCGACAGCGTCTCCATCAGCGCACGCCGGATCGCCACCACGGCTTCGTCCCCGGCGCCGGCGTGCGCGTGCACGTGCACGAGCTGCCGGGCGACCTCGGCCTCGTCGCGCAGCAGGGCGGCCATGCGGTCCGCCAGAGAGAGGTCCTGGACACCCGATCGCTGTCGCCGCCGCTGGGCCACGTAACTCTGCGTGGCCAGGGCTCGCCACCGGTCGACAAGGTCGCCCATCGGGCCCACTGCCTCGGCAGGTAGGCCGGCGTGGCGTAACCACGCTTCGTGCAGCATCCGCTCCCGCAGCAGCATCCAGATGTCCAGGACCAGGCGATCCAGCGTGCCGGGATCCTTGACGCACTGGCGGGCCCGCTTGAGGTAGCGTTCCCCGTCCCCTTCCGCGGCGCTCAGCCGGGCCGCGTTCTCCGCGAGGACGCGGCCGGGGTGAACGTCCGTGACGTGCGCGGACTCCAGGAGGTAGGCGGTGGCGCAGTCGCCGAGCAGCGCGCCGACCTCGTCCGCGGGAAGCGTCCACGTACCGGGTCGTGCGGGTCCCCAGCGGGTGTCGTTGTGGTAGGCGTCCACGATCGTCACCCGGTCGTCGTCAGGACCGGCGCACAGCAGGAAGCTGTGCGTCATGTGCTCGCGTCCCGCGTAGGGCAGCCACGGCATCCGGTGCGCGTCGCTCACCACGAAGAGCGGGTCGTGTTCGCGCGCCATCCGACGCAGGAACGTCCCGTCTGAAGTCCGCCACGTCTCGGCCACCCGCAGACCGAGTGCCGTTTCCGCCTCCGCGAGCCGCTCCGCGGGCGAACGCTCGAAGCCACCGTCGGCACCCGGCTGGAATCCCCAGCCCGCGCCCAGGGCCAGGTGGGTACCGGGGCCGTGGCGGCGGTCCGCGACAACGGCGAGGTTGGACTGCAGGCAGTCCAGTGCGTCAGCTCGCACCTGGGCCAGCAGCCGTTGCCAGTCCGTCCGGTCCGGTTCCATGGCCACGGCGGTTCACCTGGTCGACGTCGACAGGGAGCGGGCCCACTCGACGAGCCGCACCTGCTGCTTGCCCAGTTCGTGCGTGTCCAGCCCGACCGGATCCTTGAAGAAGAAGGCCAGCTCGGTGACCGCGCCGACCCGCCCGGCGGCGTGGGCGGCGGCCATGAGCCGGGCGAGGTCCAGCACGAGCGGGGCGGCCAGCGTGGAGTCGATGCCCTGCCAGGTGAACTGGAGCGCCATCCGGATGCCCAGGAAACCCTCGAAGGAGATGTGGTCCCAGGCCGTCTTGTGGTCGCCCAGGTCGGGCACGTTGTCGATGTGCAGGGGCGCCGGCACGTCCTCGCCGAGCAGCGAGGGCAGCACGCCCGACTTCGAGCGCATCTTGCTCTCGGCCGTCGCCGAGTCCGCCAGCGTCGCACCGTCCCCGCCGCCCAGCAGGTTCGTCCCGGCCCACGACAGCACGCGCAGCGCACGGGAGGTGAACATCGGCGCCAGCACTGTTCGCAGCAGGGTTTCTCCGGTCTTGCCGTCGGAACCGGCGTATGGCACCCGCAGGCGCTCGGCCGTCTGCGCCAGCGCGGGCAGCCGGGCGCCCGCCGAGGGGGTGAAGTCAACGAACGCGCACCCGGCCCTGAACGCCGCCAGGGCGGCCATCGAGCTGGGCGGCAGCACACGGCGGGAGGGGTCGAGCAGTGCCTGCTCGAGTTTCGCGACGTCCCGTACGTCGTCGGTGAGCGGTACCGGGGCCTCGGTGGAGGCCACGTTGACGACGACCACCCGGTGCAGGTGGTTGCGTTCCCTGAACTCCGCGATGTCGGCGCTCATCCGCTCGATCGCCGCGTGCTGCGTCCCTTTGAGGGTGTCTGATTGACACCCTTCGCGCAGCTCCGCTTCGACGGCTGCGTAGCCGGGCCGAACCGCCTGGTAGAGCTCCGGCGGGATGACACCGGTCCCGACGAGGTGTTCGGCCCGCTTCTCGATCGGATCGTTGACGATGTCGTGCCCGCCCACGGTGAACTGCGCCCAATCAGGCAACTGTACGTGCGCGAACTCGGCGCCTTTCGTGACGCACCCGATCGGTGCGACCAGCCCCTCCCGCAGGGCCAGCAGTCCGGTCACGGCGGTCGTCGCAACGGATCCACGGGCGCCGTTGAACCAGATGCCGGTCGGGACGTCGGCAGACGCGATAGACATGGCTCTCTCCTCGCTTACCTGGCGTGCTCGGCTCGTTCAGAAAGCGAGACTGGTAGACGCGGATACGGACCGCATACGTCGCCCGGCGAGCTCAGTACTTGAGTGCGTTGTAGCGCCCTTGGTGGTAGATGAGCGGGCGGCCCGCGCCGGATTGATCGCCCAGGAGCACACTCGCCAGGATCAGCCGGTGGTCCCCTACGGGGATGCGGGCCGTGACACCGCACATGAGCCAGGCCAGTACGCCGTCCAGCACGGGGATCCCGCGAGGGCCCGCGGTCCAGTGCGTGTATTCGGCGAAGCGGTCGGCACCATGACGCGCGAAGGTGGCGGCCAGCCCTTGCTGCTGCTCGCCGAGTAGGTGGACGACGACGTGGTCCGCGCGACTGATGACGGGCCAGCACGACGAACGGGTCCCGATGTTGAACGAGACCACCGGGGGCTCCAGGGCTACGGAACACAGCGAGGCGGCCGTTAGTCCGACGGGCCGCTCGCCCATCGCCGTGATCACGGCCACCCCTGCCGCGTGCTGCCCGAATACGGACCGCAGGAGGTCGGCGGAGCCCTGCTGCGGCGTTCGGAGGTCACGGATTTCCTGCATGGTGCACGTCCTTCCTCGGAGACAGGCGCGGCCACGATAGTGCGCGGAAATTCACCGACCGGCCGGTGCGCGCCGAGTGGAAGGAGGTCCCGCGGATATGAACGGTGTATCCCTCACGTAGCCGAGAGTCCCGGGCGGACGGGGCCATCGGGCGGTCGTCCTGGGGCCGCCGGGCTTCCGGCGGCCCCAGGACTCGTGGTCAGGCTGGGACGTATGCCGGCTCCGTCACCTGGGTGCCGTCGTCCGCTGTGCCGGTCAGCTCCGTTGTGACGACGGCGCTGAACAACTCCTCCTCGCCCTGCCGGGTCGTGACGTGGACCGTGTGATCGGCCGGCCCGGGCCGCGCCTCGATCCAGCACGGGGCGTCCAACTCGGCGAATCTCGTGAACGTCGCCCGCATGCCGACTGCCACCGCGGGCATGGGCCGCGACAGGACGACCGCCGCCTGACGCGCGGCCTCCAGCAGCACGGCTCCGGGAACGTGGTCAACCGGGTGGTCGAAGAGCACGGGGTGCGTGGTGTCGGTCCGCAGTTGCCAGCGCCCAGGGGTGTCGGTCGCGGAAAGCACGACGTTCCGGCGCCGTTCGTGGCCGACCTGGGACGCCGGCAGCGGCGGCGGCGCCGGCGGCAGGCCGCCGAGGGAGGGGTCGAAACCGGCGCGACGGCCCCGCACCCGGCGGTAGACGGCGGGCGGGTGGCAGCTGAACCTGGTCTCGGCGGTGCCCAGCGGGGAGCCGTCGCGCAGAGCGTCCACCCGCAGCGAAAGCGCCGCGATCCGGTCCCGGCGCCGCGCGATGTCGAAGCAGCGCACCTGTAATGCGACGTCGGCGGGCTGCGGGCCGATGGCGAGGGCGCCTGCGCCGTGGATGGCGTAGCAGAAGTGGTCCCAGATCAGATGGTGGCCGATCGGCACCTGGTAGGCGACGTGCGAGAGCAACGGCAGCGTCTGCCGCACCGTTTCAGCGAACAGCAGCGGGTCGTAGTAGCCGGTGCCAGGGGTGTAGAAGCAGTGTTCCCTGGGCCACTGGGCGGTGATGGTGAACGTATCCCCACCGGTTTGTGTCCAGTCGGTGAGCAGCACCTCGGCGATCGCCGCCTTGTGCACGTACTCACGGGGCACGGTGGTGGTGAGCTGGTGCAGCGCGTCGGGCAGCTTGTCGGAGGTGTGGGATGAGACAGGTTCAGGACCGCGCATGATGGGCTTCATCTGATTTCCTGTGTGTGCATCGACGTGTAGACCGGCGAGGCCACGGGGGCATGTGATGTCGGGGGACCGTCCCGGCCAATAACGTAAAGAGTGTTCTGTAGGAATGTCGAGGTGGGTGCGGGCGACCGCCGTCGCGGGCGTCGGCCGTGCTGGTCCGGCGGCTGCGCGAGTGCGTACATTGGGTAACGCTCGTCGCCGCCGAGGGCCGACTCCTCGTGCGGCGGGTAGTGAGGAGCCATGCCCCATCCCAGACAAGAGCGCGCAGTGCGCACCCGAGAGCGGATCCTGCGCGCCGCGGCCGAGGTGTTCGACGAGTCCGGCTTCTCCGGCGGGAGCATCAGCAGGATCGTCCGCCGGTCCGGCACGACGATGGGCGCCATGTACCACCACTTCTCCTCCAAAGAGGACCTGGCCCGTGCGGTGATGGCCGAGCAGGACGCCGACCTGGACTTCCCGCCCGGCGAGGATGGCCTGCAGCGCCTGCTGGACATGAGCATGGAGGTGGCCCGCCAGTTGCGCACCAACGTCCTCTTCCGCGCCGGTGTCCGGCTCGCCGTCGAACAGGGCGACTTCGGCATGCGGGAGTCCGCGCCGTACGAGCTGTGGATCAAGCGGTTCACGGAGCAGCTCGTCGCCGCCGAGCGGCGCGGCGAACTGCTCCCCGGCGTGGACGTGGAGGACTTCGCACGGGCGCTGGTCGGCGCCTACAGCGGCACCCAGCTGCTCTCCGAGATCTCCACCGGCCGGGCAGACCTGCTCGAGCGCATCGCCACCATGTGGCGCTACCTGCTGCCAGGAGTCGCCTCCCCGGAGGCGATCTCCTGGCTCCGGATCGAGGCCGCCCCCGAGGGCCCGCAGCCATGACCCGTGGACGGGTCGTCCTCACCGGGTCCACCGGTTTCATCGGATCTGCCATCCTGCGCCGGCTGAGCGCTGTCGGCGTCCCCGCCCGGGTCCGGGCCGTCTGCCGCACGGAGCCGGTAGGGCCGCACCGCGTGCCCGGCGTGGAATACGCGCGGGCCGACCTGACGGAGCCGGCGTCGCTGCGAGGACTGTGCGAGGGCGCCGGCGTCCTGGTGCACGCGGCCCCGTACGTGGGCCGGGATCAGGCGCGTTGCGTGGCGGTCAACGAGCGCGGCACCGCGGAGCTGGTCGCGGAGGCGCAGGCGGCAGGTGTCCGGCGGATCGTGTACGTGTCCACCACCGCCGTCTACGGCCCTGGACCGCACCGCGGCGCCGAGACGGGAGAGCTGACCCCGGCTCCCATCTCCGCGACCAGCCGCACCCGGCTCGCCGCGGAGCGGTCCGTGACAGGTGCGGCGGGTCTCGTGCTGCGAGCCGGACTGGTGCTGGGACCGGGGGACCGTTGGGTGGTGCCGGCCCTGAGAGAGCTCGCACAGCGCGTACCCGGCCGGTGGGACGGCGGGCGGGCGCTGCTGTCACTGATCGACGTGGCGGACCTGGCCCGGCTGGTCGCGGCGGCGGTCACCGCGGACGCCGCCCCGGTCGGCGTGTATCACGCCGCGAACCCGGAGCCGGTGCGGGTGGGGGCTCTGCTGGCCGCGCTGACCAGGCACCGGATCCTGCCGCCCGCGGCGGACGATGCAGAAGGGCTGACCTGGGAGGCGTGCCTGCACCGGCTGCGGAGCACACCAGGACAGGTGAGCGAGCGGCAGTTCGCGCTTCTCGCCCAGGACCACCACTACCACTGCGACGAGATCTGGCAGCTCCTGGGCTGCGCTCCAGGGCCCGGACCGCTCGCCCGTCTCGGCGCGGCCGCATCCTGGTACCGCTCGCAGGCCGGCGAGGGCAGGTCCTAGCCGGCCTCGCCCGAGACGTCGGTCGCCGCGGGCGGTGGCTCGATGCCCGCGTTGACCACTCGCCACACTTCGTCCACCTGGCTGTGGGCCTCCCAGCTCCGGGTCGCCGGTGGCGCGCACAGCGGTGTGGCCGTCGCCTCCAGGCCCGCGGCCAGGCAGCCGACCAATACGGCGATGGTCTCGGTGTCCTGGTCGGCGCGTAACGAGCCCTCGCGGCGGGCCTGCGCCAGCAGTCGCCGAACCGCGGGCATCCAGGAGTCGTACCACTCGGGGTGTAGCCCGGGTCGTTCGCGGGACAGCCGCGCCGCGGCCCGTACCACGTGGGTGCCCTCAAGGAGTTGGGCGAGGGCACGGGTGATGCCCCCCACCGTCTCGAGCGGCGGGAGGCCGCGCAGCTCGGCGCGCAGCACTGTCTCGCGGGTGACGTCGCATCCGTGCTCACACACGGCATCGGCCAACGCGGACTTCACGGAGAAGTGGAAGGTGAGGGCGCCGATGGTGGTGTTCGCGATGGCGCTGATCCCCTGGAGCGTGGTGCCTGCGTACCCGCGACCCGCGAACTCCAAGGCCGCCGCCTCCATGAGGAGCCTTCTCGTCTTTCCCGCCCGTTCCTGTTTGGTCATGATCAGCTCCCAGTCTGGGCGATGCTGGTCGGCTCCCTCTGTCTGTGCCTCCGAAGAGGATCCTGGCAAAATAACAAAGCGAGCGCTCTCTTTGTGGTACAAACATAGTGAGTATTCTTCTTTCCTCTTCCTCCGAGACGGGAGGGGTGGCGCGATGCCCGAGGTGAGCCGCGCAGAGGTGGCCGCCCGATCGCGGCCGAGCGACTGTCTGCGGTACGACGCAACCGCACCAGGCTGTGCCAACCTCCCTGGGTCACTCCGCCGGAGGGCGTGTCCCGCGTGTCGCCGCCCGCACCGCCCCACAACCGCAGCGCGCCCAGCCGCGCGGCGCTCCCTGCCCTCGCACATCCTGTCCTCGCGCACCCTGTCCGCCACCACCGTGTTCTGCGACAGAAGGAGCCCTACCGATGAGCAGCACGCGCGATGCAACCGCCGCTGCACCGGCGTACCTCGAGGAGGCTGCCGGCTCCGACCGGCCCCCTGGGTTCGGGGCCGCCACGGTGCGCGTCCCGACCGACGTGCTGCGCAACGCTGATTCGCCTCGGCTGGCCGGTGTCGACCTCGGCCACGTACGCACGCTGGCCGAGATCGCGGACGAGTTGCCGCCGATCATCGTGCACCGCGAGACGATGCGGGTCATCGACGGAATGCACCGGCTGCACGCGGCGCGCCTGGGCGGCCGGGAGAGCGTCGAGGTCGTGTACTTCCACGGCACAGAGCAGGAGGCCTTCCTGCTGGCTGTCGAGTCCAACGTGCGGCACGGGCTGCCGCTGACCCTGGCGGAGCGGAAGGAGTCGGCGCGGCGGATACTGCGGAGCTTCCCTGAGTGGTCGGACCGGGCGATCGCCGCCAAGACCGGGCTTTCCGGCAAGACAGTGGGGGCGCTGCGGCGCACCACTGGACCGCAGCCGGCGCAGCCGCCCGTCAGAGTCGGGCGAGACGGCCGGGCCCGGCCACTCAGCCCGGTCGATGGGCGCCTGAAGGCGGGGGACATCCTCACCCGCGAACCGCACCTGTCGTTACGGGAGGTGGCCAAGGCCGCGGGCGTCTCCGTGGAGACCGCGCGGGACGTTCGCGAGCGCCTCAGCCGTGGGAAGAGCCCGCTGCCGGTGGGGCGCGGCGGGCCGAGCGCCGCAGGGCCCTGCCAGGTCATGCCACCCACAGAACCCACGTCGTACCTTGCTTCGTTACGGCGGGATCCTGCCCTCAAATACAACGACGAGGGCCGTTTGATCATCCGATGCCTTGAGGCACGGCTCGTCCGCGAGCGAGATGCCGAATTGGTGCTGCGAGCGCCCGACCACCAGGCGATGCAGATCGCCGCCATGGCCCGGGCGTGCGCCATGAGCTGGGACAAGATCGCCACGCATCTGGAACGCCGGAGCGTTGAGCGCCTGTGAGGGAACGAGTGAGAAGGTCCTGCCCGACCGGGTCGCCGGAGGGTGGGTCTGCCGTGTTCGGCCGGCTTGAGCATCGGCCGGCATCTCCATGTCTGACTGCGTAACTTCCTCAGTCGGACACCGAATTGGGAGCGAGAAGCGGAGAGGAAACTTGTGCGACTCACGTGGAAGCGCTTCCATTACACCGTCCTGCGCCCGCGGTGGACCATGCCGCCAGACCTCGCAGGCACCGTACGCGTAGCCACGGAGGTGTGAAATGCTCTTTCGCATCCTTGGGCCGCTGTCGATCGACGGCCCGCACGGCTCCTTCGCGGTGACCGGCCGGCAGCGCCGCTTGCTGCTGTCCGTCCTGTTGCTGAACTCCGGACGGCCCATCGGGGTGACCTCGCTCATCGAGCGCATGTGGGGTTCGAACCAGCCCAAGTCCGCCGTGGCGAACCTGCGCACCTATGTGTACGAGATCCGCCAGTTGCTCCGGCAGATCGGCGACGAGGACGGCAGGGTGAAGAGCCATCCCTCCGGCTACGAGCTGAAAGTGGGCAAGGGCGAGCTCGACCTCGAGGAGTTCCGCACCCTCGCCGCTCGGGGACGGACGGCGGCGAATTCCGGAGACCACGAGCAGGCGGCGGCCATCCTGCGCCGCGCCCTCCAGCTATGGCGGGGACGCCCGTTGGAAGAGGTCCCGGACCTCGAGCCCAACTTGGCCGCGGACGTCCTCGCGCTTGAGGAGCAGTACTGGGGGGTCGCGGCGGACTGGGTCGACGCCGAGCTCGCAGTCGGCCGCCACACCATCGTCATGCCGCACCTGCGCCGGGTGGTGGCCGAGCGGCCACTCGACGAACGCGGCTGGCTCCAGCTCATCGCGGCGCTCCGCGCGGCCGGGCAGACCGCCGACGCCCTCAGCGCGTACCGCAGCGTCCGCCAGATCTGCGTCCGTGAACTCGGCGTCGAACCCGGCGAATCCCTCAAGCGCCTGCACGCCGAAATCCTCACCAGCGGCGCGCACGCGCTGCCCGTGCCGGCGCATCCGTCGCCGGACGGACCGGCGCCAGAGGTGAGCGACTCCCGCAACGGCGCACACCACCGCCCCGCTGACACGCCGGACGCTCCGGCAGAGCCGCAGCCGCAGGTCCGGCCGCCGCGGCGGCGCATCACACCGCTGAATGGCCGCGGCAGCGCGAACCGGCCGGCACCCGCGCCCGTCACGGCCCTCCCGCCGCCGCCACGGCATCTGGTGGGGCGAGAGCATGAGCGTGCCTCCGTCCTGGCGCTGTGCGGCGTGGGCCGGCCACATCGGCAGAGCGCCGCGTCCCCGGTCACCGTGTCGCTCACCGGCACGGCCGGGATCGGCAAGACGGCGCTCGCGCTGACCCTCGCCCGCCAGTTGCGACGGTACTGCCCGGACGGGCAGATCTACCTCGGCCTCGACAGCTCGTCCGCCCAGCCGAAGTCGCTGTCGGACGTGCTGGAGGAGCTGCTGATCATCCTCGCCGGGCCGGGTAGCGCGCCCGACGGTGATCTGCAGCGCACCGCGCTGCTACGCCGGATCCTTGACGGCCGCAGGATGCTGCTTGTACTCGACGACATACTGAACGCCGAGCTCGTCCGCCCGCTGCTGTGGAGTGGCTGGTCGATGACGATCGTCACCAGCCGGCGGCAGTTGGTCGGCCTCGACGCGACCTGGCACTGCAACCTCGAACCGCTCGACACCGAGGCCGGCGCGAGCCTGCTCGCCCACGCCGCCGGCCGCGACCTGCATGAGGAGGACCGCGGGGCCGCGGCCCGCATCGTCATGGCCTGCGGCGGGCTGCCCCTCGGCCTGCGCATCGCCGCCGGCCGGCTGGTGCTGTGCCGGGGCATGAGCCTGTCGCAGCTGGCCGACCAACTGGAGGAGGAGTCCACGATGCTTGACGAGCTCGAAGCCGGTGACGCGTCGATCAGAGCACGGCTCGACCACGGACACACGTCACTGCACGCCCTCGACCAGCGGGTGCTGTCCGCATTGGCGGGCGATTCGGCGCGGGCCTTCACCGAGGACCAGGCGAGCCGTCTCACCGGGGCGCCACTGCCCGAGGTGTCGAGGATCCTCGTCCGCCTGGTGCGGGAGAATCTGCTGGCTGTCGTCCCCGGGGAGGAGGAGCGCCACCGCTACGAGGTGCCCCGGTTACTGCGGGCGCAACTGCGCGAACAGCTACCGACCACTCGCTAGTGTCATGCGCCTGAGATTCGTCGGCAATATTTGGTGAGTGGTTCGAGGATCTCTTCGGCGGTCTTGGCCCAGACGAACGGCTGCGGGTCGTCGTTCCACTGATCCAGTTCTTGGACGCCGCTCGGGCGGGTCGTGATACAGCCCGACCACGTCGACGACCTGCTCCACGAACAGCGGATGCGTCACAGGGCGGACGTGACCGCCGCCACCGGCATGGAGGGGTCCTCGGCAAGTGCCTCGACGATCTCCACGTACTCGGCGACCAGCTCCTTGGCCAGGCCCTCCTCGAAGAACCCGGGGTTGCACACCAGAGCACCGCCCAGCCGGTCGTCGTCGATGAGCATGAACGGCGCGCTCTTCTTGATCCAGATCGGCAGCCGGAAGGCGGGAACGTCGCCGGCCCTGAGCACGGAGGCCGCGGATCCGGCGTCCCCTTGGTCGATCCGGAGCTGCCGTACCCGCAGACCTGCGACCTCGAGATCGGGCGCCGCCGGCGGCTCCGCCTGGAGGTAGGAGTCGAACAGGTGGATGTCCGGCCACGGACGTTCGGCGGCGAAGTCGGGGTTCGCCGCCTGGGCCAGGCTCTTGAACGAGACGGCGTTGGTCATGGCCGCCTCGAGCGCTTCGTGCACCTGCCGGACCGTGTCGGCCAGCGAGCTCTCGCCGCGGATGTCCGTCGCCATGTAGACGTCGTTGGTGAACTGCCCGATCAGGCGTCTGGCCACCGGGCTGGACCGCCCCAGCGTGGTGGTGCCGATCACGATCCGCTCGGCGTCGGTGCGACGCCGGTGCAGGATGTGGTAAGCGGTCAACAGCGCGACGTACTCGGTGGTCTTCGCCCGCCAGGCGACCCCGCGCAGCCGACGGCCGACGTGCGCCGCGAACCGGAACCTGACGGCCTCCATCGCCCGCACATCCATCTGCGGGTCAATCGACCGCACCGGGTACGCGACCGGCTTCGGCACCGGCCGCAGCGATCTTCGCCAGAACTCGCGCCGCGCCGCGGTCTCGGCCAGCTCGCGGGCCTGCATCGTGAGGATCTCCGGGAATCCGGCACGGACCTCGGACGGCGCGGGGGACCGGCCGGTGAGACTCCCGTACCAGGCCGTTGCTTCCTCGGCGAAGACCTGCGTGGACCACCCGTCGGCCACCAGATGGAAGAAGGCGGCGATCAGGACATGGTGTTGCGACGACAACCGCACCAGCCAGGCCCGCCAGAGCGGTGCCCGGCCCAGGTCGAACGGTTGCCCGCTCGTCTCCGCGCAGAGTTTCGACAGCTCCTTCTCCTGCCGGTCGCCTGGCAGAGCGCTCAGGTCGGCGAAGCCCAGCGGATTTTCGACGCCGGGCTCGATCACCACGAGCGGGTCGCGGCCGGCCGTGACGAACCTCATGCGCAGCGGGTCATGCCGGGCCGCGACCTGGGCGACCGCTCTGCGGAACACCTCCGGGTCCAGCGGGCCGAGCAACTCCCGCAAGCACACCGCGACCTCCGGCGCGGCTCCGGGGTCGCCAGGGGACAGCGCCGCCATGTGCTCCCACAGCAGCTCCTGGCTGGCGGACAGGGGAAATGTGCGGGGATCAGTCTTCACCGTTCCTACCTCCGCGTGCCGCGCGATGCCCGTTGAGAGGGCCTGGCCGCATGCTGTCCGCAACTGATACGCCCCTGATACAGGGCCGGTCGGCGGGGATTGCACCACCGTCCCCGCGATTCCAGACTTCGAGGAGTGAGAAAAGTAGCCTTCATCGGAGCCAACAGCATCGAGTTCAGCCAGTCCGACATTGTCGACCTCTGCAACATGAGCGAACTCGGCGAGCTGGAATTCGCCTTGTTCGACCCGAACACCGGATTACTCGACCGGGTAGCGGCGCTCTCCCGGGCGATCGTCGAGCGTACGGGTGCGGGCGCCGCCGTGCGGACGTACGACAAGAGGCGGCGGGCGCTGACCGGCGCGGACTACGTCATCACCGAACTGGAGGTCGGCGGCATCGACGCCACCTGCGTCGACCTCGACGTCCCTGCCAGGTACGGGGTCCGCCAGCCGTCCGTCGACACGCTGAGCATCGGCGGCATCTTCCGCGGCCTGCGAACCCTCCCCGTCATGGTCGAGCTGGCACAGGAGATGGTCGCGCACTGCCCGGACGCCTGGCTGCTCAGCTACACCAACCCGATGGCCATGTCGATCCAGGCGATACTTGATGCCACGCCGCTGCGGCGGGTGGTCGGCCTGTGCCATTCGGTGCGGGAGACACACGAGGAACTGGCCGCCCTGGTGGGAATGGCGCCGGCCGACGTCGGCTTCCGCGCCGCCGGCCTCAACCACCAAGCATTCGTCCTGCGTTTCGAACACCAGGGGACCTCGCTCTATCCCAGGCTCGATGACGCGCTGGCCGCCGTCCAGCTACCCCCGCGGATGCGGCTGAGGGCCGAGCTGTACCGGAGATTCGGCTTCTTCCCGACCGCCCCTGAGGGCACCGCCGAGTACTTTCCGTGGATCATGCGGCACGACCAGGAGTTGGCGCGGCTGAGCGCGGTGGCCGACTGCGCCGCAGACCGCGCCGCCGGCTACCGCCGCCAGATGGCGGACCTGACCCATGCCGTCGCCGAACGCGCCGTCGGTCCGCTCGGCCCCACCGACGAGCTCGCCGCCGGGTTCATTCACTCCATTGAGACCGGCGTCGAGCGCGAGGTGTACGCCACCGTGCGCAACTGTGGCCTGCTTCCAGACTTCCCGGACGGGTGCTGCGTCGAGGTGCCCTGCACGGTTGGCGCGAATGGCGCGACGCCGACGGCCATCGGACCGATGCCGCCGCAACTTGCGGCGCTTTGCCGGACCTTCCTGAACGTGACCGAGTTGACAGTACGTGCCGTGCTGTCGGGCAGCCGGGACCACGTTCGGCACGCGGCCATGCTCGACCCGAACACCTCAGCGACGCTGCCGATGCCCGAGATCGCCGCGCTCTGCGATGAGCTGCTCGCGGCGCATGAGCACCTGCTCCCAGACTCCCTCCGCTGAGAGCGCTCGCCTCCCGGGGTGTCCGCAACGGCCCAGTGACCATACCTGAGCTTGTTCCGCGTCCCGGAATTGGCCGGTGTGTCCGACCGGCAGCCGTACCCGGAGCCGGTCAGCCAGGGCGGCGTGAGCGGCGCTGGCGTACTGCTCGGGGAAGACCCGTCGGTGCCACCACCGCGCCCATCAAGCCCTGGACCAAGCGGCGCCGCTGCGCACTGTCCCCGATCCGAGCACGGACCCAGAGCGGATCATCGACCTGAACATACGCCGACGAGACCGGCTCGGCGGCGTCCTCCACGAGTACTCACATGCCGCTTGAACTGCATGGATGCAATTTTCGGCAGGCGCACTGTTCGCTACCGTGCCTGCGGTAGGTACGCATACCGCATTCAGTCGATTCCGGACGACCTACCAGGCCGGTAAAGTGATTTTTATGGATGAATCGGGCATCCAGTCGTCCCCGCCATGGCGACAGGTGCCCCCACTCGTGCTGGACGTCGTTCTCGCGGTCGCGGTGGTGGCGGCCGGCCTGATCATGGTCACACGCCCGGGAACTGCCGAAGGCAGGCCGATGACCTGGCAAGATGCGCTCGTCGCGGTCATCGCCTTCGGGCTGGTCTTCGTACGTCGCCGATGGCCACTGCCACTGCTCGCTGTGTTGACGGCGCTGGTGATAGCCGTGGCCGGGTCCGCGAACGATCCGGCCGGCTTCGTCGCGGTCACTGTCGTCGCCGCGTACACCGTGGCCGCTCAGACCAACCGGCGGAGCGCGTGGCTGGCGAGTGGGACGGCGGCGGCCGTGGGGTACGTGGGAACCGTCGCCTTCACCGATCAGGTCTGGCTCGGCCCGCCGCTGGGTGTGGTTGCCTTGATCGGCATGGCGACCGCGATCGGTGACGCCACTCGCAACCGTCGGGCCTATGTAGCCTCGGTCCGGGAGCGCGCCAGGCGGGCGGAGCAGACTCGTGAGGAGGAGGCCCGCCGCCGGATCGCCGAGGAGCGGATGCGCATCGCCCGGGATCTGCATGACGTGGTCGCCCATCACATCGCGGTGATCAACGTGCACGCCGGGCTGGCCGAACACACCGTACGCACCAGGACGGAGCAGGCCGAAGCGTCTCTGGGCCATGTACGGCAGGCAGCCCAGACCGTCCTCGGCGAGCTGACCACGATCCTGTCCGTGCTACGGCAGAACGGTGACGCCGATGCGCCCACCGAGCCGGTACGGAGCCTGTCGCAGCTCGGCGAGCTGCTGGACACGGTCGCTGCGGCCGGGCTGCGGGTCGAACATCGTCAGGTCGGCCCTGAGCGCCCGCTGCCCGCGGCAATCGACCAGGCGGCCTACCGCATCGTCCAGGAGGCGCTGACCAACGCGCACAAGCATGGCATCGGGCATCTGGCGAACCTGCGCATCGAATACCGCGCGAACGCCGTCGTGCTCGACGTCGACAACCCGGCAGCGCCCCCGATCACGCCATCAGGCGAGACGGGGCACGGCCTGATCGGCATGCGCGAACGGGTGCATGCCGTCGGCGGCACGATCGCGGCCGGTCCGGCCGGGGACCGCTTCCACGTTCATGCCGTCCTGCCCATGGCGGCCCAACCAGAAAGCAGACTGTGACGACTCGCGTCCTCATCGCCGACGACCAGGCCCTGATCCGCGCCGGCCTGCGTGGCATCGTCGAATCCGCGCCAGATCTCGAAGTCGTCGGCGAGGCCGCCACCGGCCGCGAGGCGGTCACACTCGCCCGCACCGCCCGTGCCGACATCGTGCTCATGGACATTCGCATGCCGGAGATCGACGGGCTCCAGGCGACCCAGCAGATCACGGCCGACGAGAACTTGGCCGGAGTGCGGGTGCTCATCCTGACCACGTTCGAGCTCGACGAATACGTACTGCGCGCCCTGCGCGCCGGGGCCAGCGGCTTCCTCGGCAAAGGCGCCACCCCGACGGAGCTGATCGACGCCATCCGAACCGTCGTCGATGGAGACGCCCTCCTGTCTCCCAAAGCCACCCAAGCGCTGATCGCCCGGTTCCTCGCCAGCGGTGACCCCGGTCCGCTCCCGGACGCTTCCGTCCTCGACATCCTCACCGACCGCGAACGCGAGATCCTCGCGCTGGTCGCGCTCGGCCTGTCCAACAACGACATCGGCGCGCGGCTCTACCTCTCCCCTTCCACCGCGAAGACGCACGTCAACCGGGCCATGACGAAACTAGGAGTACGCGACCGGGCGCAACTCGTCGTCATCGCCTACCAGACCGGACTGGTACGCCCCGGCGATACCCTCTAGACGGCTGAGCCGCGCCGGCGCCGTGTCCTGGACCATGCGGTAGGCGTTGAGGCCGATCGCGGCGGGCAGGTCATGGGCCGTGTGGGCGGTGCTCGACCCGCGGCCCGGCGGCGTGACCACGGTAGGCAGCGGCCCCGGGCCCGCCCCCCGCCCCGGGCTGCGCTCCAGGCGAGCGTGCGGTGATTTTTCCGCGACCACCAGTCGGTGCGGGCGGACGCGTCGGCCGGGACGCCGGGCGTACCACGGCCGCAGTACCTCAACGAACCGCGCGCAGACGACGCCGATTACAGCCACCGGTCGTGACAGTGGATCGCACCGGAGTGAGCCGCTCCGGACCGTTGGAGGGAGACAGCAGTGAACCACGAAGACGCGAAGCCGACCGCCAGGCCGTACGGCAGACGGAGGGTAGCGGTACCGGCCGTGCTGACGGCTCTGGGCTGCTTGACGGTCGCCGCATGCTCGTCGGGCAGCAGCAGCGCGGAGACGCCGAGGCCCGCCTCCGCCTCCTCCTCTTCCGCTTCCGCCTCCGCGGCGTGCCCGCAGCCGTCCTTCGCCGGACGCAACGGCGGCGCTCCGCCGTCCGGCCCGGCCGCCGGCGGTACCCCTTCCGCGCCGCCCGGCGCGGCGAGCCCGCCGGCAGGGACATCCCCCGGCCCGATCCGGGAGCTGTCGATCGCGAAGACGATCAAGCCGAGCGACAACAGCACGAGCACCGTCTACACGCCGGCGGGACCGGAGATCACCTGCGGCAAGACGCCGGTCAGACTTCAGTCCGACATCACGTATGCCACTCCGACCACGACAGACGGCCGGCAGATCCCGCTGAAGCTCGACATCCAGACACCGGGGTCGGCCGGCAGCAAGCCCCTGGTCGTCTACATCACCGGTGGCGGGTTCAACTTCGCGCAGAAGTCCGCGAACCTGAACCAGCGCACCTGGGTGGCCGAACAGGGCTACGTGGTGGCCAGCATCGAATACCGGACCGTCAGCAACGGTAACGCCACCTACAAGGACGCGGTCGCCGACGTGAAGTCCGCCGTGCGCTTTCTGCGTGCGCACGCAAGCGAGTACGGCATCGATCCGGCCAATGTGGCGGTGTGGGGTCAGTCGGCCGGAGGTTACCTGGCCGCAATGGCCGGAGCCACCAATGGGGACAAGCAGTACGAGCAGGGCGACAACCTGGACCAGAGCAGCGAGGTCCAGGGCGTAGTGGATCAGTTCGGCCCTTCAGACCTGTCCAAGCTCGCCGCCGACTTCGACGTCGACATGCAGAACGACACCTACACACCTGGCAACGGCTTCGCGCAGTGGGTGTACGGCCCGGGGACCGAACGGTCCGTCAAGGACGAGACGCCGGAGGTCCGGGCGGCCAACCCGGCCAGCCATGTCAGCAGCCGTTCCGCGCCGTTCATCGAACTGCACGGCTCCCAGGATCACTTCGTCTCACCCAGTCAGACCCTGATCGTGCATGAGGCGTTGCGCGCCGAGGGTGTCGAGTCCGCCCGCTACGTGCTCGAGGGCGCCGATCACGGCGATCTGTCCTTCACGGGCGACACCGAAGCCTCCAAGCCCTGGAACACCCAGCAGACCATGGGGTACATACTCGAATTCCTGAACAGGCACCTGACCTGACGGTGCCGGCACCTGCCGTCCCTCGATCAGAACCGGACCGACTTCCTCGACGTCGACTGTCCGCTCCGGATGAACCTGTCGCCAGCGGGCTTGTAACCCACAGTTCGATGGCCGTGGCGATGTCGAGCGGCTCCGGCCCGAACAGCAGCCCGGTCTGCAGCGCGCCGTATTCCAAGGCGTGCTGGAAGTAGAAGGTGCCGAGGAAGAACACCGCGATCATCAGCGCCGTCGCCATCAGGATGAGGAAGGCGCCGGTTGCCACGGGCCGCCGAGCCGGCAGTCGGACGTCCATCAAGGGCGAGCGGGCTCGCCTCTGCCACAGCACGAACAACCCGTAGCCCACGGCGGCGCCGCTGCGCACCGTCCCCGATCCGATCACGGACCCAGAGCGGATCATCGACCTGAACATACGCCAAAGAGACCGGCTCGGCGGCGTCCTCCACGAGTACTCACATGCCGCTTGAACTGCATGGATGTAATTTTCGGCAGGCGCACTGCTTCGCCGACCATTTTGGTCATTTACATACATGGCGTATGTATGTAACATCCTCATCGTCGGATCGAGGAGGGCGCTCATGTGGGCAATTCGGCAATCGGCGTGGGGAGAGACCGCGACCATGGCTCTGGTCGAGGTGGAGGAGCTTGAGCCGGTGTTCGGTGAGGTGCTGGTCCGGGTGGTCGCGGCCGGGTGAATCCGGTGGATGTCTTCACGCGCCGGGGCCAGGCCTACAACCGGGTGCTCGACCTGCCGTTCAGCAACGGCTGGGACGTCGCCGGGGTGGGGGAGAAGACCGGGTACGGCGTGACGCGGTTTCAGCCGGGCGACCCGGTGTTCGGGATGCCCTGGTTCCCCAGAGCGGCGGGCGGTTACGCCGAGTACGTCACCGCCCGTCACTTGGCCCGCATGCCCGAGAGTTTGAGCTTCACCGAGGCGGCGGCGCTGCCGCCGGCCGGGCTCACGGCCTGGCAAATGTCACGGAGGTCGCCGATCTCGAACCGGGACAGTGAGTGCTCGTGGCGGGCGTGGCCGGAGGCGTCGGGCACCTGGCTGTCCAGGTCGCCAAGGCCGTCGGGGCTCATGTGGTCGGCACCGCCCGCGCTGCCAAGCACGCCTTCGTCCGCGGACTGGGCGCGGACGAGGTGATCGACTACACCACGACGGAGGTGTCCGCCGCGGTGCGCGACATGGACGTCGTCATCCAGATGCTCGGCGGACAGGCCGGACTCAAGGCGCTGGAATGCCTGCGTCCCGGCGGTGTCCTGGTCAGCGGGCAGGGCGCCTGGACTCCGGGGTCGCAGGAGCGCGCCGGTGAACTCGGCGTACGCGCCGTGACCTTCCTCGTCGATCCCGACGGCGCGGGGCTTCAGGCTCTGGCCGGCCTCGTCGCCGACGGACGGCTCAAGGTCCACATCGAGGCGGTGTTCCCGCTGGCGGAAGCAGTCAAGGCACACGACCTCGTCGCCACCAGCCGTACCACCGGCAAAGTCGTGCTCGCCATCGGCCCAGAGGGACTCAAAGTAGACAGGGAGCGAAGAATTGTCCGAGAGCTGTACCGCCCCGGCCGACGTCGTCCGGGGTTATGCGCAGGCGAAGAGCCGCGCCGATATGCCGGCGGTGCTGCGGCTCTGCCACCCGGAGATGGTCTTCGAGACCATCGCCTTCCAGGTGGTGGCGACCGGCATCGACGAGGTCGCCCGGCAGAACACCGCGTTCCTGCGTGCCTTTCCCGACTATGAGGTCGAGTTGGAATACCTGATCGAGGCAGGTGACTCGGTCGTCGGCGGCGGGACGATCCGGGCCACCATGGTGGAGAGCCTGGCCGGGATCGAGTCCACGGGCAGGAGCTACGCTCTGCCGTTCGCTCGTCACTGGAGGGTGCGGGACGGGCTGATCGTCCGCGAGCGGTTCCTTTTCGACTTTCATCAGATGTGCGAGCAACTCGGCCTGTCCACCGACGCCGCAGGGGCGAAGTTCACGGCCTGGCGCGAGCGTGCGAAGGCGGCCCTGCGATGACCACCTACGTGCTGGTGCACGGCGCGTGGCACGGCGGCTGGTGCTGGCGACACGTGGCCTCCCGGCTCCGGCAGGCCGGACATGAGGTGCACACCCCAACGCTGACCGGCCTCGGCGAACGAGCCCACCTGGCAAACCGCGAGATCGGGCTGCGCACCCACGTGGACGACCTGCTCGGTGTGCTGACGTACGAGGACCTTCGGGACGTCGTTCTGGTTGGGCACAGCTATGCCGGGCTCGTCGTGCGCGAGGCTGCCGACCGCGTGCCAGAACGCGTCTCCCGGCTCGTCATGGTCGACGCCTGGGCCGGCCGGGACGGGCAGTCGCTGGACGATCTGGCCCCCGCATTCTTCTTCGACTGGATCGAGTCCGTGACCGTGGACGGCCTGATCCCGCCCTCCCCGGCCGCCGCCGTCGGCGTGACCGACCCCGACCAGGTCGCGTGGCTGGAACCGAAACTGACCGCCCAGCCCCGGCGGACCTTCTCCGAGCCGACCCGGCTGACCGGCGCCGTCGACGCGATCGACTGCCGCGCGGTGCTGTGCACCCCCGGCGGCCCCATGCCCTTCCCGCGACTCGCCGAGGAACACGGCTGGTCGACCGCAGTCCTGGACGCAGGCCACGACGCCATGGTCACCGCGCCCGGCCCGCTGGCCGACATCCTGATGCGGGACGTGTACCCGTCCTGAGCCGACGTCGTACCCCAAGAAGAGAGGTGGCCGCATGGCCGAAGTGAAGATCGGCTACCTGCTGCCGACCCGTGATCAGGCCGTACGCGGCGGCGACGAGCTGACGCGGCTGATCACGATCGCCCAGCGCGCCGAGGCCCTCGAGTTCGGCTCCGTCTGGGCTGGGGACAGCCCTCTGGCTCGACCGCGTGCCGATCCCCTGGTCCTGCTGGCCGCGGTGGCCGTCGCCACGCGCCGGGTCACGCTCGGCACCGCGGTGCTGCTGCCCGCGCTCCGGCACCCCATTCTGATGGCACACCAGCTCGCCACCCTGGACAGGCTCACCGATGGGCGCCTGATCGTCGGCATGGGCGCCGGCTTCCCCACCGCCGGCACGCAACGGCAATTCGATGCGATCGGCGTACCCTTCCGGAGCCGCGTCAGCCGCCTCGAGGAGTCCATCGAGGCGATGCGGCGGCTGTGGAGCGGCAAGGACGTCTCGTTCGCCGGCCGGCACTTCGATTTCCGCGACGTCACCTTGGCGCCCGCGCCGGCCGGCCCCACAGGTCCGCCGATCTGGCTGGCGGGAAGCGGCGAACCGGCGCTGAGGCGAGTGGCGCGCCTGGGCGACGGCTGGCTGCCCTACCCGCCCGCCGTCGAGGACTACGCCCGCGATCGAGCGACCATCCACCAGACGGCGACCCGTCCGGTCACCTCCGCCCTGTATGCGACGCTCACCCTGGACGAGGACCCCCAGCGTGCGCGTGAACTCCAGCGAAGGAGCATCGAGCCCTACTACAACGCCCCGCTGGAGGTCATCGAGAAGATCCAGGCCATGTTCGCCGGCCCGCCCTCGGACGCCGCCGTATGGCTGAACTCCTACATCGAGGCAGGAGCCAGGCACATCGTCATCCGCCTGGCCGCCGACGACCACCTCGCGGCCCTGGAGGGGTTCGCTGCGAGCGTCCTGCCCCGACTGCACAGATGAGGGACATCCGGATCCCGGAGCCGCTACCGCGCTGTCGGCCGTGCCCTATTACCCCCCGACCGAGCCGGTAGCGGCTGCGTCTCGGCCGCAGGCGTTCGGCAGCTTCACGAAGGCCGCGCTGCCCGTTCCAACTGGCGTACTCGAAGGGAGAGCCGCCAGATGGCCCCGGGATACATGCAGCACGTATTTCTCCTATCCTCGGGGCAGGGCGAGAGAGGATGAGCGTGTGGCACAGAACGCGGATGTGCGGCGAACCCAGGAGGAACGCACAAGGGCGACCATGAGCTCCCTGGTCACAGCGGCGCGTGCGCTCTTCGTGAGCGACGGATTCTCCGCCGTCACGCTGGACGCGATCTGCCGCCGTGCCGGCGTCACGCGGGGAGCGTTCTACCACCACTTCAGAAACAAGGAACACATCTTCCGCGAAGTCTACGCGGCCAACCAGGAGGAACTCTCCGCAATCGTCCGGCGCGCGTTCCGGGCCGAGCAGGACCCTTGGGATGGGATAACCGCAGGCTGCCAGGCTTTGCTGGAGGCCTCCCTCGAACCCGCTGTACGCCAGATCACCCTGGTCGAGGCACCGGCGGCGCTCGGCTGGACCGCCATGCGCGATATCCAGGCCGGATGCAAGGAGCAACTGCGGCGCGGACTCACCATCGCCGTCGAAGCGGGATGCATCCCCGAGCGCCCCCTGGATCCACTCACCTCGCTGCTGTACGGGGGAATCTGCGAGACCGCCCTGGTCATCGCCCGCACGACCGACCAACGCGCCGCGCTGAAGGACACGCTGACCCAACTCGACCTGCTGCTCACCGGCATCGCAGGCCGCGCAGAACCAGGCTGCGCACACAGGAGCCAGGTCACGTCCCCGCGTGATCATCGCTCTTCTTGACCTGTGGGGCTCATAAGTAGGATGCGGTGTCTGACCTGCCGGTTCTCGGGTGGTGTCGGCCGGTCATTTGATTAGCTGGCGATCCGGTACTCGTTGATGAGGCCGCCGAGGATGGCTGTGCGGTGGACTCGTTGATCGGCCAAGTCGATGGGAGTGGGCGGTCGTGCTTCGGCTTGTGCTGGGGACAACTGTCCGATGCCGCGGTGAGGTCGGGCCGTGTTGTAGTGCTCCAGGTAGCGGATGAGCGTTCGGCGTAGATGGTGCTCGTTGAGGATGAGCATGCTGTCCAGGAGTTCGTGGCGTAGGGTGCCGATGATCCTTTCGCAGTGCGCGTTCGTCTTCGGAGCCTGCGGTGGGCTCTTGAGGACGCGTAGGCCTGCGTCCGTGAGGACCGCGTCGAAGGCTTCGGTGAACTGGCCGCCGCGGTCGCGGATCAGGAACTTGAGGTTCGTCATGTCGGCGTCGGTGTGCATCAGCAAGTTGCGGGCGGCTTGGGTGGTCCACGGGCCGGCGGGGTTGGCGGTGACGCCGAGCAGGTGGGGACGGCGGCTGCCGTGTTCGAGCATGATCAGGGCGTACAGGCGGGTGAGGTTGATGGTGTCCACGTGTAGGAAGTCGACGGCGACGATGTGCTCGGCCTGGGCGGTCAGGAACTGTTTCCTGGTTGGCCCGGCGCGGGGCGGGGTCGATCCCGTGTTCGCCACGAGTTTGCGGTGCCAGGCCAGCAACGTGTCCGGTCTGATCGGGAAGATTTCCGCCCAACGGTAGCGGGGTATCAGGTGCGAGAGCGCCGCCAACCACAGGCGATCGGCCGGCAGGGGTGGCAGTGATTTGAGTTATTGAGCCCCACAGGGTCGGAAGCCGACGGGGTTCCTGCGCGGTATGATCGGGCTAAGCAATAAGATAGGTGCCCTGGGCGATCTGCTCTTCGTTTTCACCGGTGCGGCCTGCGCTGCTGATCCTCAATGTGTAGACGATTATTTGACGAAGAGTTCGGGCGGCCCGAGTTGACAATAATATAACTATTCTTCCAATCAAACGGGCCTGCATCGACCTGAAGTCTCCTTGACCTATCACTTCGGTATTCGGCGAATATTCCCTCGGGGATGACCATGAATGACTTTGATCGCGACGAGTTTGTGAGCCTGGAAGAACAGATCCGGCGAACTCGGGAGATCCTTTGGAAGATGCCCTCTGCGCGACGATTCATTCAGGCGCTCGACGCGGAGGCCGAGCAAGACGGCGAAACCTACATCAGCATGTTCGAATATCTGCTCGAGGTCGTTGCCGAAGTGTTTATGCCGGCCGTGGAGGAGGACGACGACAAGGACGTGATCAAGTCCTTCCTCAACATCTGCGAAGAGCTTCTCAGTATGAACAGCGGCCTCCTCAGGGAAAGTGTCGACGATCTCGTGGCAAAGCTGCTCATTCAAGATTATCCTCATCTTATTCCGCAGAGCGGCCCGCAGCTAAAGAAACTCATCGCCACTCACTGAGACGATCCAAAGCCCCAACAATTCGGCCATCTGCATCAGTGCACCTATGGGACAGCCAACTCAATCATGGCCCCAGCTTCCTGCGGATGAGCGTGGCGAGGGGCGGCGCGGGCCTGCTCCAGCGTGCCGACCGGTCGGAGCTCGCGCAGGATCGCATCGGCGGGGTCGCCTAAGTGGATGGTTAGGCCCTACTAATGGCATATAGCAGCGTTTGTTCCGCAGGTCGGTCGTCGGATGGGCGCACGCTTCAACCCGTTTCGGTACTGCATAGGCGATTCAAGCCAGCGCATCACGCCCATCTGGCCCTGAAAGATCCTGCCTCATCCCAAAAGGCGGCGCTTCGCCCGCGTTTGATCGACGGTCGAACGGCCGTCTGGCCAGCCGCTTCATCCGGCAGCACCCCGAAAAAATGCCGCAATCGCGACCGTATCCCAGCGACCTGTCCGACGCCCGATGGGCCCTCGTCGAGCCAGACCTGATCGCCTGGCGCGCCGAACGCCGCGCAGGCGCCCTCGACGTCGGCCGGCCACCCGAGCACGACCTGCGCACCATCTTGGACGCCGTCCTCTACGTCAACCGCACCGGGCATCCCCTGGCGCTACCTGCCCCACGGCTACCCGCCCTGGCAGACCACCTACGCCTACTTCGCCCATTGGCAAAAGACGGCATCTTCGACCAGCTCAGCTGCCTGCTCCGCCGTTCCGTCCGCACCTGTACCGCGTCAAAATACAGCCACGACGGCTCTGACCTGCGGTCTGACGGGGTTCGTCCCAGCAGGAAAGATCGCGTCTTGTGCTTGTCCGCCTGCTCTAGCTGATCGCGCTCCGGGTGTTCGGCTGGCTGATGGTGCTGGGCCGTGGTCAAGCGTCGAAGGACACGGAGATCATGGTGTTGTGTCACGAAGTGGCAGTGCTGCGGCGTCAGGTCGGATGTTCCCCGGACCGTTATGCCCTTTCGGGGCCTTGTCCTAGGGTATCGCTCCGGAGACATGTATCGGGTGCGGGCGGCGGCCACGGCGACGGGGGCGCGCACAAGCGTGCGGATCGTGCATGCACACACGCGGGCTACACGGATGCGGGGGCGTCTGGCTGTAGCCGCCCCGTACGTAGTCCTTCTGTAGCCCTTCGCCCTGAGGACTGACTACGGGGTTCAACGGACGGGTCGTGATCGCCATCTTCAACGGCAGAAGAGCAGGGACGGAAGCGCCTCGTCGACCCACTCCCAGAATGGTGTGCCCGGCTGCTCGGATGTGCCGTCGACGCCCGAGAGCGCGACTCGGGGGATGTCGTCTGGATCGCGGTCGGCCATGTCCAAGAAGTAGGCCTCGGCAGCGGAGCGACAGGTGCAGAAGAGTATGCGACGGTCAAACTCACCGTTCACCGCGCGGACGAAATCATCGGTCTCGTCGTAGTCGGCAGGATCCTCGCCCGCGTAGTTCGCGCGGATTGAGGCGCCGAGCGTGGTGGTGAAGCGGTCGAGGCGCAGATCGATGTCGGAGGATGCGAGGGAGGCGTGGACTGCCGTGAGGTCACGGACGGGCGCGGGGAGCGGTTCGGCAAGCGTGGGGACGACGTCCGTCGGGTTGAGGCGGGTCGGGGCCGTCGCCCACAGCACATCTGGGTAGTCCGGCGGCACGTCCGCCAGGTCACGCGGTGGCTCCCCCGAGAGATCCGAGAGGCCTCCGTGGACGTGCAGATACCCGAGCAGATACTCGCCCTCTAATGCGACCAGCGCCAGCCCGAGCACCTCCGCGCGCAGCGCCGCCAGGAAGCGCGGGGAGCATCCGGCGACGGGTGCCCAGACATGCTCCAGGGCATTGACGAGGCCCGCACCGGTCGGCACACCCCATGGGGAGTCCTCGGCGAACGGGACGTCACCGTCACCGCCCAGCAGCAAGAGTCCTCGCAGTTCGGCTGCCTCACTCGACTCCGGTTCGAGCAGGGTCACGCTGTGCTGCATCAGCCGCTCGATGATGCGCGGGTCGCGGTTGGCCAAAAAAGTCTGCCACAGGTGGTCAATCTTCTCATTGTTCATGATCGCGACAATAGCCATCGGCGCTGCCGGCGACACAGCAGCATCAAGAACGGCCCTCGCCGCACACCGAGTCCACCGCCGGACCATCCTTGGCGGCCTCATCAACGAGTACCGGATCGCCAGTTGACACTGTCAAGAAGCCACAGGTCGGGCACCGAATCCAATTATCGAGCCCGACAGGCAGGCGGGGCATCGCCACAGCACGGCGATCAGCGTGGTCTGGAGACGGGACACGACCTGGTACAGGTTCAGGCCGTGTGCATTCCTTTTGGGCTGAGGCGCTGTTCCAGGCAGAACAAACAGGTGGGCTGTCGAGACAAGAGTGACATGGCGCTGGAATCCGGCGTAACCACGGCCTCGTAGTCGCCCAGGCCGAGGGCCTGTCCATCTCGCGGTATCAGTTCCGGCCGCGCCGCACCACCGCCCAGGCCAAGAACCCCATCAACTCCTGGTGCGCCTATCACCAACCGACCGGGGCCTGCCCGCGTTGTCGGCATGGAGGCTGCGCGCCGGTTGGATCGTCGAGCTGCTGTCCGACCGCAGCGATGTCAGAGAGGTGGCAGCGCGCGGCGGCCGCGGCGTGACCAGCCCGGTCCCGTACGGGTTGACGCGGCCTGCCAACGCCGGGTTGCTCACCTGCCCGCCCCGTCCGTCAGGGTCAGCGCGATTTCGGCGGTTCTGGTCGTGCCGGGGGTGAAGGAGATGGTTGTTCCGGCGGCCTGTGCCTGTTCGATCCCGAGACCCGGGATGCTGGTCGCCGGTTCGATACCGAGGACGTAGACGCCCTGGTACCACGGGAATCCGGGTGTTCCCGCCGCTTCCAGCCAATACCAGGCGTAGGGCATGAGGGTGGCGTTCCATTCGAGTCGCGCGCCCAGGTCGAGTCGCGTGTTGCGGAGCGTGACCAGTCCGGTGGGGAAGCCGGAGAGGTAGGCCATGCGGCTGACCCCGGCGCGCGGGTGCGGTACCCGCCGGAGGTCGGCCGGTTCGCCGCCCGGTCGGCTTGCGACGTGTGGCCATGTGCCGGTCGCGCCGGGTTGCACGTCGGTCGGGCCGCCGGGCGGTACGGCGTCGACGGTGAGATGCGTGGCCGTGCTGTCGATCACGCAGTCGGCGGACAGGAAGGGCGGGCCGAAGGCGGGGTGGTGACTCCACATGACGTCGACGGAGTGCCCGCCGCGGTGGGTGATCGTTTCGGTGACGGCCACGCGAGGGCCGTCGACGGTGATCCGCTTCAGGATCCGGAACGGGCTGTGAACCAGTTCGGCGGTCATCTCGATGGTGGTGGCGGACGCGTCGAGGTGCCAGTCGAATGGCGCGAGCCAGGCTTCACCGTGCATCCCCCAGGTGGTGCCCTGGGCGGAGGCGGCGTTGCCCCCGTTGGGGAACACGGTCTGCCATCCGCCCGGGTACGCCTCCATGAGGCGGCCCTCGCTGTCCGTCGCCGCGCTGAGGGCGCCACGTGGTCGCAGTCCCCACGGCGTCGACCACAGTAGGTTGACGCCGTCCGAAGGGCGCCGAACTGACAGGATGTCCCCGCCCTTGCCCGGCAGCACCTCGACCTCCGCGTACGCCGAGCGCAGGGTCACGATGTCCCACCCCAGGCGGGTGGTGACGCTCATCGCGGGGCGGCGGCGGCGACCGGCGCTCCGGCGACACCGGCGTCGATTCGCCACAGGCTGCCGGCCAGCGGCTCGCTGTGGAGCTGGTCCGCTGACAGTCCTTCCCTGGCCGAGGTGACGTAGAGATCGGTGCCGTCGCCGAACGCGCAACTCGTCGGGCGGGACACCGGCATCCCGATCCGCGCGATCGTGCGTCCGGATGGCGCCAGTCGCAGCAGGCACGACCCGGCGTAGAACGCCACCCAGAGGCAGCCTTCGGCGTCGACGGCCAAGCCATCGGGCAGGCCGGGAATGTCGTCGAAGTGGCGCAGCGTCTCACGCATGCCCGCGTCGCCCGTCTCAAGGTCGTACTCGTAGGCGTACAACCGCCGGGCCACGCTGTCGACGACGTACATGATCGTGTCGTCGGGGCTCCAGCCGATGCCATTGAGCAGGGTGAACCCCTCGTCGACCAGGCGACTCGGCCGTCCCGGCGCCCAGACGCGCAAGGTGCCACGTCCGGGCTCCTCCTCGCTCCCGTTCACGCTCGCCCAGAACCGGCCGGCGGCGTCGCACTTGCCGTCGTTCATCAGCAGGCCCGGGCCGGCGGCGACGGGGTCGTGGACGTCGAGGCGGTCGCCGTCGATGACGGCGAAACCCTCGTCCGTCGCGGCGAGGTACGTACCGTCGTCCGCAGGGACGACCACGCCGAGGTGCCGGCCGAAGCGGGCCACGACGTCACGGCCTCGCCGGATGTCCGTCCAGTGCACCTCGCCTCGTGGTGTGTCGACCCAGAGCAGTTCGCCGTCCAGCCAGCAGGGCCCCTCGGCGAGTTCGGCGCGCGCCGCCAGGACGAGGTCGACCATGCCGTACGAACGGGGCGCGGGCACCAGGTCCCCGCCGAACTCGCGAGTCATCGGCCTACCGCCTTGTCTGAGAGAGTGCCGGCCCGCTCTGCCTGCGACCCGTCGTCGGCCGCGATCGCGCGGCCGATGCGGGCCATCCAGTCGCCACGTCCGGTGCGCGACAGCACTGCCACGACGAGCAGTCCCGCCACGAACCAGGCCACCGCCACGACCGGCGCCCATCCGTTGATCCCCTCGGGCAGCGGGCTCACCGTCTTGTACCCGACGTAGAGCAGGACGATCGTGGAGAAGATCGGGATGGCGAGGTGAGTCAGCCGGTTGTACTCCTGCGGGTACCTGCGTGAGTAGAGCCGCCACATCGCGAGGTTGCCGGCCGAGTAGACGACGATGACCAGCAGGGTGATGATGATGGCCGCGAACGACAGCACACCGACCGGGCCGAAGAGCGCGCCGCCGCCCAGCGCGACAACCGCCGTGACGACCGATTGTGTCCAGACCGCGTTCACCGGTGTACGGCGTACCGGGTGGATCTTCGCCAGCGGCGCCGGCAGCGCGCCGGCCCGAGCCATGCCGTAGATGACCCGTGTCGAGGCGTTCTGCACGGCGATGCCGACCCCTACCGCGGAGTTGATCAACGTGATCAGGAGGAGGATCCACCCGACACCCCACAGCCGGTGTGCCAGGGTCAGCACCGGCGAGCCGTCCGACACGAAGCCGGACAGGTCGTCGGTGCCCCAGCCGATGATGATGCCCCACGAGGTGAACAGGAAGAACACGCCGGAGATGAGCAGTGACAGCACCACTGCCCGAGGCAGGGTCCTCGCCGGGTCGCGGCTCTCCTCCGCCAGCGGGGCGACCTGCTCGAACCCGGCGAACGCGAAGATCGAGAACACGATGCCGAGGAAGAGGCCGTTGAAGCTGGACGCGTTCGACGGGTCGAAGGGGATGAGGTTGACGCCGCCGGGCCCGGGTTGGAGGAGGCCGGTCAGCGCCAGCGCGACGCAGACGATGATCTCGAAGGCACCCAGCAGGACGACGACCTGGATGGACAGCTTCAGCCCGTAGTAGGACACCACCGTCAGCAGGACGATGCCGATGAGGACCGGTATCCACCAGGCGAACCGGAATCCGAACTCCGCCTTGAGCGTCGACTCCAGGATCCCGCCGAGGAAGGCGAGGTTGATGCCGGCCCCGATGGGTTCGAAGAGCAGGAAGATCCAGGCGACGAAGAATCCCGCACGGGGGCCGATGGTCGAGCCGACCCACGTGAAGTAGCCGCCGGCCGACGAGATCTTCTTGGAGAGCTGGATGACCGACACGGAGACGGTCGCCATCGCCAGACAGGCGAAGGCCAGCGCGAAGGGGCTGGCGATGCCCGCGACCCCAGAGATCGCCTGGACCGTGAAGATCAGTCCAACGGCTGGAGCGATGTGGGTGATCGCCTGCATCAGTACCCCGGGCAGCGAAACGGCACTGGCGTCGAGAGTGTGCTGCGTCGTATCGGTGAGTGCGTCCTTTGTCATGATCAGACCTCCGCGGGCCTCTTCGTGCTGCCTAACGTCGGGATGGCGTTTCCGTAGATTCCTCTGGGTGCCAGTGGTGCCATGGCCGCACGATCACGCGGAATTCGGCACCACGGTCGCGAATCGCTCCAGGGCGTCACGATCCAGTTCGATGCCGAGACCGGGGGTGCTGGGCACGACGAGCCGGCCTTCGTCCATCGTGAAGTCGTCGACGATCAGCGAGCGGCGCAGATTCGACGACGACAGGTCCCTGGGCAGGAACTCCAGGAAGGGAATCGACTCGGTCGTCGCCGCGAGGTGGATGCCCGCCGCGATGGAGATCCCCGTCTTCCAGATGTGCGGCACGACCGGGACGTTGGCGTCCGTCGCCGCGCGCACGACCCGGCTGGCCTCGGTGAGGCCGCCCACCCTGCCGATGTCGGGCTGGACCACGCTAACCGCCCCGCGGCGGAGCAGTTCCTCGAACTCGAACCGGGTGGCCAGCCATTCGCCCTGGGCGATCGGGATGGGCTGCTCGGCGACCAGCCGCGCGTAGCCCTCGACGTCGTCGGACGGCAGCGGCGTCTCCAGGAAGTAGACGTCGTACGGCTCCCATTCGCGGATCGCGGCCAGGCAGGAGTCGGCGTCGGTGAACGAGTATTGTGCGTCGACCATGAGCGTCATGTCCGGCCCGACCGCGCCGCGCACCGCCTCGATCACCTCGGCCATCCGCTCGACCTCAGCGTTAAGCCCCAGATGAGCGTACGCACCCGCCAGCGTGACCTCCAACTTGGCGGCGACGAAGCCGAGCCCCTGCGCCTTCAGCGCCCACTCGACGAGCGAGGCTTTGTAACTGTCGAAGCTCGACTGGTCGGGCTGCAGGGAGGCGTAAGGCGTGACGCGGTCCCGTACCGCTCCGCCGAGGAGTTGGTGGCACGGCTTGCCGAGGGCCTTGCCGCGCAGGTCGTGCAGAGCCATGTCGACGGCCCCGATGGCGTGGATCACCGCGCCGCGCCGGCCGTTCATCGCGGTGCCGACGTAGAGCTCCTCCCAGATGGCCTCCACGTCGAGCGGGTCGCGTCCGATGAGCAGTTCGGTGATCCCGCGGCCCATCGTGTGCGTTCCTGGAGCCTCGATGCAGGCCCGCGCGATCCAGGGGTTGACGTCGCTCTCACCGATTCCGATCAAGCCCTCGTCGGTGATGATCTCGACCACGATGTCGTCCTGTGCCGAGCTGGTGGCGCCGATGTTGTAGTCGGGGTCGAGCAGCACGTGGCACTTGACATCGACGATCTTCACAAGGTCCTCCAAATGTGGTCACGAGAGATGTGGTCTGCCTCGTGGCGGTGACCGGGCTCGGGGCTCAGACTCCGGTGAAAGCGTCCTTCACACAGCTCTAGTCTGTTGTCAGACAAGAACTTCTTGTCGGACAACGCTATAGACCCGGCTCCGGGGTGTCAACGATGTGCGGTCGCGGATTTCGGTCAGGCCCCGAGGCGAGATCCGGGCCAGAAACAGCGAAACGCGCCCTCCCGGGGGGAGGGCGCGTCTCACGCCGCTGCGGCGGGTGCCTGCGACGGGCCGGCGTCTCGTCAGTCCGTACGGTCCGTGCCCAGCACGGACAGGTCGTGATGGTGCGACTGCGCCAGGTGGTCGGCCATCTCCGCGGCCGCGGCATTCGGATCGCGGGTGCGCAACGCGCGAAGCAGCCGACGGTGGCGCTCGACCCCGTCGGCCCGCACGTTCGCGCGTGCGTGTATGGGCAGTTGGTCGGTGCGCATGGCGTCGGACAGCGAGTTGAACATGTAGATGATGGCGGTGTTGTGGCACGCCCGGACGATCTCGCTGTGAAAGGCGACCGTCCCCGACCAGAACTCCTCGTCGCCGTCGACCTGGGACAGCCTGTCGAGATGCGCGTCGAGGGCCGCGAGCTCGGCCTCGGTGGCGAGCTCGCAGGCCAGGCGGATGGCCCCGACCTCAAGGATGTTGCGGGCCTGGTGCAACTCTTCGACGCGCCTCATGGTGAGCAGCACGTCGAGCATCTCCAGGGGCACCCGCCGGCTCTCCTGGTCGGCGACGAAGGTGCCCACCTTGCCGCGTGACTCCAGGAAGCCCCTGGATATGAGCATCTGCTTGGCCTCGCGAACCGTCGATCGGCCCACCCCTAGCTGTCGCGCCAGATCGGGCTCGGAGGGCAGCTTGTCGCCCGGCGAGAGCTGGTCGGTGCTGATCAGACGCAGCAACTCGCCCGCCACCCGATCCGCGACGCTCGTGGTGGAGATGCGCCGGATGCCGTCTCGTCCCGTGTCGGCGCCGGATGCGCTCCGCCGATCGATGCCCGCGGTCATACGGCGATCGTAGCCTTGGCGAGCAGCCCTCCGTCACACACCAGATGGGTGCCGGTGACGTATCGGGACCCGTCACCCAGGAGCCAGGAGATGGCCTCCGCGACCTCCCCGGGCTCGGCGAGCCGGCCCAGCGGCACGGCCTCCGCCACGCCGCGCCGCACCTCCTCGACGTCCTCGTCGGCTACGTTCGCCCACATCAGGGGCGTCTCCGTGGCCCCGGGCACGACGGCGTTCACCCGCACGCCGTGCGCCGCGTACTCGACCGCGAGGGTCCGGACCAGCGCGCTCACGCCGCCCTTCGAGGCGGAGTACGCGGCGTTCTGCCCGGCCGCGAATCCGACGAAGGCGGCGGGCGACGACACGCAGACGATGCTCGTGGCGCCGGAACCCGCCGCCAGCCGCGCGGACAGAACGGCCTGGCACAGCAGGAACGTACCTGTCAGATTGACCTCAAGGGTCTGCCGCCAGTCGGCGGGTGAGACCAGGTGGCTCGGCGCCCCCTTCTCGATGCCGGCCGCGGTCACCAGTCCGTCGGGCGCCCCGAACTGCTCTGTCACCTGCTCGACCGCCGCCTCGACCTGGTCTCTGTCGCTGACGTCACATTGGATCGCCAGCGCGGAGCCGTCCTCGCCGGCGATGCGCGCGGCGGCCTCGCTCACGGCGGCCGCGTCCCGATCCAGCATCGCGACGGTGGCCCCCGCGCCGGCCACGAGGCGCGCGGTGGCGAGCCCGATCCCGCTAGCGGCGCCTGAGATGATCAACGTTGACCCGTGCAAAGTGGACAAAACCCGCACTCCCCACCCTTAGCTAGAGTTCTTGTCTGACATAAGACTAGCAGTGTGGGCAGGCTGTAATCGGCAGGCCATTGGGTGGTGGCCTGCGCGGGTGGGGGTGGGCGGCGTGGCGGGGGAGCGTTGCCGTCGATCAGAAGGTGATCGAGACATTCGCGCCGGAGTGTGCCGACGAACCGCTCGGCGAACGCGTTCGCCCGTGGACGCGAGGTTCACCGACAGCTTCGATGAGGTGTTCGCGGGCGACGACATTCACGTGCTGAAGATCTCGCCGCGGTCGCCTCGCGCGAACGCGTTCGCCGAGCGATGGGTCCGCACCGCACGCGCGGAGTGCACCGACAGGCTGCTGATCTTCGACGAGCGGCACCTTCGTACTGTGCTGGACGAATATGCCGATCATTACAAGCGGCACCGGCCACACCGCTCCCTCGGCCTTCGAGCGCCCACCGGGTCTGACGTGATTCCGCTGCCGGTGGGCCGGACCGAGCGCCGTCACGTCCTCGGCGGGCTGACCAGCGAGTACCGCAGAGCGGCCTGATCGCCCTGCGAACGCTCAGCTCAGCAGCAGTATTCGCCGTTTTTGGCACCGCACACGGTCATCGCGTTAGGCAGCCTGATCAGGCCAACCCAGTTCGATGTTGATCTTCGAGCCGGGTTCCGTGTCCTCCGTCCGAAACTCAACGCTCGAACGCGGTCAAGGCGAGGGCCGGCGGTGGACTGGTTACCTGATCGCGGTGCCGCGAATGGTCATGGCGCGCTGCGCGATCAGGAGGTCCGTCGACGCCGGGGCCACATGCTCGCGTGGAGGCGCCATGCGCCTGCGGACGGGCCCGTGCTGCGCGGCCGTACGGCGGGCCGCCACTCGGCCATCCGGTCAGCCGGCCGCGACGTGCTCGACGGCCTGGTGCACGACGACGGCCGGGGCGGGCGCCTCAGACCCCGGAACGGACTTGGGACGAACCTTGCGGTTTAGCGGGCGGGCAGCCGAGCCCGGATCGGCGCGGGCACGTTGGGCCTCTCGATCGGCACCAGGCCGACGTCGCACGCCTCCGACACGACCAGTCCGCACAAGCTGGTCGCGAAGTCCTCCATCGGGGAATCGGCCGGAGACGTGGGCGAAGTCGGCCGACAGCTCGGTCCGGTCGAACACCTTCGGCAGCAGCTCGGGGAAGTCCACCCGGAGCCGCAGCCGGCGCAGGACCTCGCGCGGCAACGAGGTCGAAAGCGCGGTGAGAAAGGCCCGGTCCTCGGGACCGAATCTCGCTCTGATGTCAGCGCCGAGTTGCCGTCTGAGGACGGCGGTCTGGCGACGCAGGACGAGAATCTCCACGTCCTTGTCCCGATCACTCATGGGCGGCAACCGCAGCGCGGCGAAGGCGTTCGTGACGGTCAGATAGGCCAGGTGACCGGAGCTCGCGTACGCCACGCGAAGCCCTCGCAGAGTCATGAGCTGGGCGGATGGAATTATCGGCAGGCGCAGTGGTGGAGCGTCGGCGATCGGTGGGCGGCCCTCAGAACCCATCCTTCAGCCCTCAGTTCAGCCGGTGATCGGGGTCAGAGGCGGGGCCCCCGAGAGCACGGCACGTACGTTGTCGGCGGCGAGCCGCGCCATCGCCGTCCGCGTCTCCGTGGTGGCTGAGCCCAGGTGCGGCACGAGCACGACGTTGTCAAGTTCGAGCAGCCGGGGGTGAACCCGCGGCTCGTCCTCAAACACGTCCAGCCCCGCGCCCGCGATCGCGTGGCTTCTGAGCGCCTCCACCAAGGCCGCCTCGTCCACGACCGCGCCGCGGCTCGTGTTGACCAGGAATGCGGTCGGCTTCATTGCGGACAGCGCCGCGGCGTCGATCAGGTGGCGGGTGCGCGGGGTCAGCGGGCAGTGCAGGGTGACCGCGTCCGAGCGAGCCAGCAGGTCGGCCTGAGACAGGTAGGTCGCGTCAAGCTCGCGTTCCACCTCCGGATCGGCACGACGGGGGCCGGTGTAGGCGACGCGCATGCCGAACGCGCGCGCCCGGCGGGCCACCGCGCGGCCGATCTCGCCCAGCCCCACCACGCCGAGCAGCTTGCCGGTCACCTGCGAGCCGAGCATGAATTCCAGCGCGAACCGCCACGGGCGGCCGTCCCTGATGAGCCGCTCTCCCTCGCCGAGCCGCCGGGTCACCGCCAGCAGCAGCCCCATGGTCAGGTCGGCGGTTGCGTCGGTCAGCACGCCCGGGGTGTTGGTCGCGACGACGCCGCGTTCACGCAGCGCGGTCACGTCGAGGTTGTCGTAGCCGACGGCCACGTTTGCCACCACACGCAGCCCCCGCCCCGCGGCGTCGGCGACCGCCGCATCGATCTGGTCGTGCAGCATCGAAACGACAGCGCTCGCGCCCGGCACGGCCGCCCGCAGCGCCTCGGGCGAAAGCGGCCCGCTATGGGGAGGCGGCGTCCACAGTGTGCCCACCTCGGCGAGCCCGGCGAGCACCGGCTCCGGCAGCCGGCCGGTCACCACCACCTTGGGCCGGTTCATCGGCGCCACCCCACCGAGCCCGGCTCCGGCGGACGCCCAGCCATCGCCACGTTCATCGCCACGTTCATCGCCACGTTCATCGCCACGTTCATCGCCACGTTCATCGCCACGTTCATCGCCACGGCCCGCACCACTATCGACGTTCGTCATTGGCTCCACCCTGGTGACCGTCGATGGCCTGGGGGTCCCACGCGCCCGCGCCACCGGAGGCGCGGACGATGCTCACCCAGGCAGCCCCGCCGTCGACGGAGAGCACCTCACCGTTGACGTAGCCGGCGTCGTCGCTGAGGAGGAACGCCACCGCCGCAGCGACCTCGTCGGGCGTGCCGGTCCGCCGCTGGGGCACCGTTCTCCCGCGCTGGATCATGTCGGCCGCGGCGGCGGGCGACGCGGCGGCCGGGCCGGTGGGCACCAGGCCGGGAGCGACCGCGTTGACCCGTACCCCCTTGGGCCCGCCGTACATGGCCGCGCCGCGCACGAGGCCGAGCACGCCGTGCTTGGACGCCTGGTACGGCAGCAGGTCGTGGCTGCCCCTCAGGCCCGCGATCGATCCGGTGACGACGACGGCCCCGCCGCCGCCCTGCCGCTCGTACTGCCTGAATGCGGCGCGCATCCCGAGGAACGGGCCGCGCAGGTTGATCGCGATCACCCGGTCGAACTCCTCGCTGCTCACCTCGGTGAGCGGCGCGAGGCTGCCGGCGATGCCGGCGTTGAGGTGGTGCAGGTGCAGGCCGCCGAACGCCTCTACGGCAGCAGCGACGTACCCCTCCACCTCGTCCTCGCGCGACACGTCGGCGGCCACGGCAAGCGCGGGTCCCGGCAACTCGGCGGCCACGCGTTTCGCGCCGGCGCGGTCAACGTCCACGACCACGACGCTCGCTCCTTCGGCGGCGAGGCGGCGCGCGCTCGCGGCGCCGATCCCGCTCGCAGCTCCGGTGACCACGGCCACTCTTCCCGCCAGCGATCTGCTCGGCATCAGGTCTCCTTTCCAGTGAAACAATGACGGTAGAGGGCGACGACGGTGTCGAGACACGCGTAATCGGTGACGGCGTCCGGAGCGATCACCTCGTCCGGAGGCCGGCTGAGCAGGAGCAGCTTGCCGGGCCGGCGGGGTCTTCCAGATGGATGGCGAGGCTTCGCGGCGGTTTCAGGACGCATCCAGCACCGCCGCGCGGGTGGCGGCCGCCTTGGCGCGCCGTATCCGCAGATCGAGCACGAGGGCGAGCACGGCTGAGCCCATGATGCTGACCCCCATCACCAGTACGGCGAGTCTGAAGTCGCCGGTCGCCTCGCGGATGATGCCCGTGACCTGCGGCCCGATGTAGCCGCCGATGTTGCCGAGGCCGTTGATGGTGGCCAGGCCGGCCGCAAGCGCCGAGCCCGCCAGGAACGTCGAGGGGATGGAAAGCTGAATCGGGATGCAGCAGTACAGCCCGATGCCGGCCACGCAGAACCCGGCGATGGCCAGTACCGGCTGGTCAATCAGCAGCCCGGCGGCAAGGAATCCGACGCTCGCCGTCGCCGCGGACGCGGCGAAGTGCCGGATCCGTTCCCGGCTGCGGTCGGAATGCCGCGACCACCACACCATCGGCACCACGGCCAGGACCGGCGGCAGGGCCGCGACCCAGCCGATGAGGTTGGTCTCCATACCGAACTGCCGCAGGATCTGCGGGATGAAGAACTGGTATCCGAACAGGCTGAACGCGAACATGATGTACACGACGACCAGCACCGCGACGCGGGGGTTCAGTACACCGCGGCGGAACGGGTTGGCCGTGTGCCCGCCGAGCCCTTCGGCCTCCTTGGCCAGTTCCGTGGTGAGCCACGCCCGCTCGTCCGGCTCCAAGAAGCTCGCATCCGTGGGCCGGTTGCGGATCACCATGTAGAACACGAAGCCCAGGATCACCGGCGGCAATCCCGTGACGAGGAACATCCACCGCCACCCGGGCAGGCCGAGCAGCCCGTCCATGCCGGTCATGATGTGCGTGGAGATCGGTGTGCCGAAGCCGGACAGCGGGACCGCGACCACCATCAGCGAGATGGCGATCGCGCGCTGGGCCGGCGGGAACCAGCACGCGACGAAGAACAGCATGGCCGGAGAGAAGCCGGCCTCGGCGACGCCGAGCAGCAGGCGTAGCAGCATGAGGCTGAGCTCGCCTTGGGCGGCCGCGGTCGCCATCGTCACCAGGCCCCAGCTGACGATGATGCGGGAGACCCACAGCCGCACCCCGACCCGGGAGACGATGTAGTTGCTCGGGATCTCGAACAGGGAGTAGGTCCAGAAGAAGATCCCGGCGATCAGCCCATAGACGGCCGGGGTGATTCCGAGTTGCTCGTTCATCGTCAGCGCGGCGACCGAGACGTTGAGCCGATCGAGATAGAGGGCGAAGTAGCAGAGTCCCAGCAGCGGCAGAAAACGCCACATGACCTTGCGTAGCGTCCTGGTCTGGATGTCCACCGGTGACGTTGTCATTGAGGTGACCTTTCTTGCGCGGCCGGGCGTGCGGCCCCGCCTGACGCCCAGCCGGGTGTCAGCGCTGAGTCAGAAGCCGTCTGAGATGGTCCGGAGACGGCGGTACGGAGATCGCCGTCACGAAGACGGCGGCGACTCCCCCCGGTAGTCGATTGGTCGGCGGCAGTTCGTGACCGAGCCTGGAATGCACGGCCAGCGCCCCTCCGGCAGCGGAGGCCAACTCCGTGACGGTGTTGAGCAGCCGGTCGGCGGACTCTGCTCGCAGGACGGGGTTCAGCAGGGCCAGGGTGAGCTCTGAGCCGGCCTCGTGGTAGCGGCCGAGCCGTTCCGCAGTGTCCGCGCGGTCGTGTGCCAGACCATCCGCCCGGGCCACGAACAGCAGCTCGAAGCGGTCGCGTATCTCGCCGATCAGCTCGGCGAAGGCGCCGACGGGCAGCAGGCTCCCGTCGGGCTGCGAGTCGCCGATCACCACCGCCCCGGCACCGACGGCCGACAGTTCGGCGCAGACCGCCATCGGGTCGCCGAAGCCGTCCTCGCCGTCGACAATCACCGGGATGGGCGAACTCTGGCAGATATGGCGTACGTAGGACAGATAGGTGTTCGCGCCCCAGCGCGGGATCATCGGCTCGTCGAACAACGCGCGGCCGACCGCGCTGCCGGAGACGAAGACCGCCCAGGCACCGGCGGAGGCGGCCATCCGGGCGCTCAGCGGGTCGTGGCACCCCGGCACGACGAGGGGGCGGTTGCGCAGGGCAGCGCGAAGCCGGGACGGCGACATGGCCTGCTCCTTCACAGAAGGGAGGTTCCCGTTGGATGAACGGAGGGCTGGTTGAAGCGGGGCCTGGTTGAACTGGGTCGTCAGCTCGACCGATAGGCCGCGTAGCGCCGCCATGCGTCGGAGATGGCCTGCTTGAGCGAGCCGGCCGCGTTGCTGAGGTAGTGAGCGTCGATCTCGGCCAGCACGGGGCCGATGTCGTCGGCGAAGTCGACGCCCACCAGGAGCTCGGACACCCAATCACGGACCATGCCGGCGACGGCGGTCGAATCGACCTCGATGATCGCGCCGGTCTCGCGGTCGATGCGCAGGCTGACCGTCAGGAATTCGCTGGCGCCGTGGACAGCGGACGTCCGCGGCACCTTGGCGTAGCCCACGACGATCAGGCTGGCACGCGCACCCATAGGGGTAGTGTGCCACCACTCGGTGAGCTGCGACGTCGTCATGGCGCGGGCTCCGTCAGCTTCTCGACCGCCTCGGCGTCGAAGTCCACGAACGTGGTTGTCGGTTCGGCCGTGGGCTGCGGCCTCTCGCCGTCGTCGAACAGGCCGACCGCGTGTGCGGCGAGCGTCCGGTCACGCTGGAGGCCGGGCGCGTGGACCTCCACCATCGTGCAGGGCCGCTCGGATTTGTTCCAGGCCCAGTGCACCACGCCCGCGGGGATCCGCAGGAAGTCACCCGCTTCCAAGCGGAACGCCCGGTTCTCGACGAACACCCACACCTGCCCGGTCTGCAGCCAGTTCAACTGCTCGCAGTCGTGGGTGTGCGGCTTGGAGTGATAGCCGGACGGGCGGGTCGCGATCATCAGCGACGCCGCGTTGCCGAACACCGCTTTCGTGACGAACGATGTGGTGCCCATGTCGGCGAGTTGTTCTCGCACGGCGGCACCGGAAACATGAAGAGACATGGACACTCCCTCGGCGCGCCGGAACCCGGCGGCGAACGGCGGCGCGGACGGCGACGCCTGCCAAGGGAGAGGGCCCGACCTTGATGTGGGTGACGTGAGCATCCGGCTCGTCAGGCCGCATCGTCGAGGTCCGCTGTTGGTAGGTGTGAGGTTAAACGAACGCCTGACCAGGCGCAAGGCCTTGTATCCAAACTTTGTCCGGCTCCTCACGGCTCGGCTGCCATCTGGTGAAACCTCAGTGGCGCCTCGGTCGCCGGCCCTCGCCTGCTGTGGGGTGTGGTATCTCGTCCAGCCGTCCTGACCTGGGACGCTGCCCATGATGGCAGCCGGCGGCCCGACAAGCTTGAGCACTTACTTAAGAGATGATCCTGAGATACCAGGAACTCGCATGTCAGATCGTTGGACGTAGTTTCCGGCACTCGCAGACCTGCGTCCGCCGCCCCATCTTGCCTGGCTGTCGGCGTACGGGACGTGACGAGGACGCCTTCGACTACGAGGAGGAGGACGAACTGGAGCCCCCGTCCCGTCGGGGCGGGGTTCGCTCAGCGCGCCGCAACGGGCCCTGGCCGACTTCCTGCGCCTGGACCACGACCTGCTCGCGGCCGCCGCCGAAGTCGGCCGGCCGTACAGCACGATCGAAAGGCCCTGGCCGGCTGGATCGGCGCTCTGCCCGCCAAGCGCAAGGACACGCTGCTGTTGCGGGTGATCGAGGATGACGCCACAAGGGTTCGCTCGGAACTGCTGGACCCCGCCGCCGCCCGCCGCCACGCCCGCGAGCCCCGCGAATACCACCAAGCCGTCGATCTTCTCCTGAAGGGTGTTAATACTTCATTCACCGTGATACTTCAGCGATGTTGAGATTGGACCTGTTCTCGCTTCTTGGTGCGCCGGGAGAAGCCCGCCTCCGGCGCCAAATTGACTGACTTCGAGAAGCGATCGGCTGGCGTACCAGCCGATCGCGACCAACACCCCGGCCCGCACACTGCCGCTGCGGCAGGGCGAGGCGCGCCACCGCGTCCATGCACGGGTGGAGCACCTCATCCACTGCGGCAAGAACACCGGCCTGGCCGGCCTGCCCTCCTGGTGCATCGCCGCCGCGATCGGCTGCGACCTGCTCACCTGGTTTCGCCTGCTGTGCTGCGAGGCCAGGCCGGCCATCGCCGAACCGTCGACCCTGCGCTACACGCTGCTACACACCGGCGCCCGCCTGGTCCGCGGCCGACGATGACGCACCATCAAGATCTCCTACACCTGGCCCTGGGCCGGCAACTGCAACGCGCGCTGGGCGCGGCCACCCAAACCCGTGAATCATCGAGGCTAGAGACACTTGTTTATCTCTTCGTCGACCTGCTTCTCCTTCGCGCCGAAGGCCTTGAAGTCGTTGTCGACGTTCACCTTGCCATCCACAATGCCTTGCAATGTGGCCTGGTCGCCGTGCTTCACCATGACACTGACCATGCAGTCGATGACTGCATCCGGGATTTCCTTCGAGGCCGGATTCTCCTTCATCTTGGTGATCAGGGCGGCCTTGTCGACGCTCCCGGTACTGGCACTATCCGCAGTGCTGTCGCCACCCCCACAGCCAGAGACCGTCGTGGCCAGGGCCAGACCTGCGAGGGCCATCGCAGCGGAACGAGTGAAACTTGAAATGGTCATAGAAAAACCTTCCGAATGAGAGGGCGTGGCGCCAGAACGCTTTGAAGCGTCAGACATCTAATGCCGTGAACAGTGCTTGATCTACCACCGATGCATCAGAAATCCGGCGATAGGCATGCCAGATGAATGGCTCGGAGGAGAAGCTTGTCGGCGATCATACCCGAGAAAGGAGGCCCTTCGATCTTGAGAGGGAAGTACGTGGGCGTGGTCCGGTAGAGCCGCCGTCACGGCCGTCGGCCAAGTCGGAGCCTGCCCGCCTGGCAAGTCGGCCCCGCCGACCGAAGCCCTGGATCCTGGCCGGTCCGGGGGTGGGACTCCTCCGGGATGCACGGTGGTCCAGGCATTCCGAGATGATCAGGCGTGATATCCGTTTCGCTATCGATGATCGACTCGAACCGATATTGGACAGGGGGCAGTGGAACTGGTCTGCTTGATCGCGAGAGATCTCGGGTGAAGAGGTCGCCGTGCTGCCTCATGCCCTCCTTCGCCGACTCCGGGGGTGGGCGGCGCTGGGCCGTCGTCGGGGTGACGTCGTCTCCTCGCGCCACCATCGACATGGACACAGCATCAACAATCGACAACCTGGTCAAGAATTCAGGCCATTCCTCGGAAGGCGAACTTGTGAGCGGAATTTCCGGCAAGGCTGCGGGTCGCCATGGTGGCGTCGCTTGTCGGCGCGGCACCGGTCAACGCCGCGACCCCATTCCGACTCGGTTCTCTTTACGGTTCCTCGGGAAAGTGTCTGGCCATCGAGAACGGCAGCACAACCAATGGAGCGCGCCATCCAGTGGCCCTGCAATGGCGGCCCGGAGCAGCGCTGGTACAGGACTTACGGCGCGCACGACATAAAGCTGCAGAATGCGAACAGCCAACTGTACCGGTCCGTTGCCGCCGACAGTTACAGCAACGGTGCGGCGATCATCCAGTGGCAGTACAGTAGCGGTCCCCATGGGGAGCAGGACTGGCGGCCGATCAGCCTCTGATCTCTCCGGTGCGGATATCGGGGCCGGGTCGAGAATGGCAGGCGACCCGATTCCTGGAGAACGAACTCACCGTCGGCATTACCTGACCTTTGCTGTGGCACCTGACGATCTGCACCCCGGCGCCCACGGTACGACCCAGAGCTTGTGCGTTCTTTCGGGGTCGGCGCGGATTCTGCGTCCGTTCTCAGGCCGAGTGAATTTTCTCGGTAATCAGATCATTCACCGAAGGGCTGGGAACCGGACTTCCCGTAAGGGTGGTGGGTGATCGCCGTGCCGGGCGGCGCGGTAGCCGCTCGGCGCGGGCGTGCCCGCGCCGCCGCGGTGTCCGTCGCCGGGCGGAATCTGCCCATAGGGGTGCCACGAGGTAGCCGCGCTCAACCTGGCGTCCACGCGCACCCTTCACGTCTGTGGGCAAGCACGGCGCCGAGACGCCGGCCTCCTGGAATGTCGGCCACAAGGGCTGGGCACACCGCCTTCGGCTGCCTCTCCGGAAGGCGCGCAGGTCTTGAGCTCCACCTCCCTGAAGTGCTGGTCAAGGACGCGGTGCTGGCTGTGCACGAGATCCCGGCTCAGGCTCGGTCCGGCGCCTCGCCGTTGCAGTTCTTGACAGCACCCATTTGGTGGTGTTCGCGGAGCATGCGCAGGACGGTGGCCGGGGAGGGGCGCTGACCTGCTTCTGGCGCGTGAAGTGCCCATATTTCGCCCGCAGTTCATCTTTTCGACACCCATCGGTCTGATTGCTAGGTTGATCGCGATCCACCCAACCAACCGAACGGCCAGTAAGGTGAGGTACTTGCGCAAAAATACCCAAATCGGCGGAACGTCTGCCGTAAGTCGTCGCGTACTCCTCCGAGCCGGTACAGGGATAGCCGCCGCCAGCGGCCTTTCCTTGTTCTCGGCTGAATCGGCGTCCGCGGACGTCCCGACATCACGGCGTTTCGTATTCGAGGGGGCCGGCGGCGATCCCGTTGTGCGGGCCACACTTCACCAGCCTTACTGGGCGATGCAGTCCTTCGCCTTCGACCACGTCCACGGGCACATCTACTTCGTGCAGACCAAGGTCGGGAGCAAGAACGGCGATCTCTGGATGACCAGGACCGACCTGAGCGGCAAGGTGCTGGGCGCCATGGCGCTCCACGGGTTCGACCACGGTTCGTCGATGGCGATCCAGCCGCACACGTCCGGATCTCCGTATGTGTGGCTCGCGGGCGACTGGAGGAGCTTGTCCTCCGGTACGGCCCCGAACAGCCACACGATCTGCCGCATCAAGTACAAGGACGGGGGCCGGCTCGACTACGCCAAGGACGCGGGGGTCTGGAACTTCCCGATAGGCCTCTCCGATTTCCGGGACTGTCCAAGACCGTCGATCGATCCCTACACCAACCGGCTGCTCGTCCGGTACATGGGGACGACGAGCCCGTGGCGCCTCGCACTGTTCGACCTCCCCGCCGTCATCAACAAGGGCATCAGCGACACCACCCCCATCCTTGCCAAGCGCGCCCTCCCGACCAACGCCCAACTCGGTCTCTCCGACTCCGACCACTTCCAGGGCATGACCTCGTACGGCCAGTACGCGTACCTCTCCTACGGCGGTCCGCCCGCCAAGCCCTCCGACCCGGCCAGGCCGTCCTACCTGGTCCGTCTCGACATGAACAAGGCCGGGGGTTCGGTCGAGCAGGTGTACCGGACGAGAGCGGGCGAGTCGCTGCCCGGTCGCGAACCTCAGGGAATGGCGATCTGGCGATCGTCGGGCGGCCCGCGCCTCGCGTTCGGCTTCTCCAGCAAGATCAGTGGCAGCCCTGACCAGTTCCGGGCGACCGTCTTCTACAAGAGCGACCTCACCGGGTAAGTCGCCTGAACCGTAAGCCCGTTCGGGCTTACGCCAGGCCCTTCGCTGCGGTAGCGCGCCGTCGCGCCCGGCCGGCGCGCCGAGGCCGTGCTGCGGCTCGCCGGCCGCGACGGACTCGACCGGGCCACGCTGCGCGACGTCGCGGCGGAGGCGGGCAGCTCACTCGGCTCCGTCCAGCACTACTTCCGCAGCAAGGACGAGATGCTCCGCTACGTCGTCCGACACCTGGGCGAGCGCGTCACCGAGCGCATCCTGCACGGCATGTGCGAGGTGCGGGGAACATCCCCGGTGCGGTCGTTCCTGATGTCGATGGCCACCGAGATGCTCCCGCTGGACGACCGGCGGCGGGCCGAACGCCGCGCGGGCCGGGCGTTCGCCACGCGGGCGGTCGACGTGCCCGAGCTGATCGAGGAACTGCGCCAAGGCGATCGGTGGCTGCACGAGCGGGTGACCGAGCTGATCGAACAAGGACAGCGCGACGGGGAACTCCGGCCCGAACTCGACCCCGTCCACGACGCCACAGCGCTACTCGCCATGATCGACGGCCTCGGCGGAGACCTGCTGCTCGGCGTTCGCGACCCCGGCGACGCCCTCGCCGCCATCCGCTACCACCTGGACCGGCTCGGACCGCCGCAACAGCCGCCACGCGGCGGTCGAGTTCCTCCCGGCGGCAGAAAGAGCTGAACGACCCCGCTCGCCGGCGGACATGCCGGTGGGCAGGATCTGGTTCTCATACTTGCCGCTGCTGGCGAGGTAGAGCCCGAATCCCCAGATGGAGGCCGATCCGCCGTAGCGAAGGCGGATGAGGGGCAGATGGTGGCCATCGGCCAGTTCACCTTCGACATAGGCGAACTGGCCGTGGTAGCGGACGTGCACGTGCCAATCGCCGCACCCCCGGCCGTTACTGGACGGGGACTTGGAGGTCGGGGAACGGGCCGATCTTGACTTTGAGGGTGTCGGCGGTGTCGGG
>NZ_BAAAZP010000153.1:0-8048 GCF_039536965.1 Nonomuraea antimicrobica
CCGCGAAACCCTCACCCTCGGCTACGCCGGCGCCTACTCCAGCTTCCTGCGCCACGCCGAGACCGCCTCCCGCCAATACGGCATCGACGTACGCACCCTCCTGCTCGAAGTCGGCCGCCGCCGCCTTGTCGGCGGCCAGGAGGACATGATCGTCGACATCGCCCTCGACCTGCTCGACACCCGGTGAATCTCTCTGATGGTCCACAAGCAGCCCCAACAGCTTGCGCAGCCGGGGGGCCGCGCATGGCCGTTCTCCGGATTTCGAGTCGCCGGACGCGCCGGAAATGTGCTAATCCTCGGGGATGCCTGACGAAGGTGATCTTTACCTCGGGCCGTCGGATGACCATGGCGACGCCGTCACCGCAGTCGCGGTCTCCCCGGACGGACGGATGGGGGCGACCGGCGCGCGCTCAGGCGAGATCCGGCTGTGGGATCTGCGCCATGGCCTGCTGAGCGCCTATGTGGGAGGGCTGCAAGGCGGACCTGTGGACAGCGCCGCGTTCATCGGCGACGCCAGGCAGCCCAAGTTACTGACCACAGGCCCGTCGGCCTCGCTGTGGACGGTGGCCGCCGAGGCCCTGGAATGGCGGCAGCTCCCTTGGGACGGCGGGCGGCTCCTCACGTCCTCGGACCGGGAGGCCGTGCTCAGGCAGTGTGGAGACCTTCGCTGGTTGGGCGTCTTCGGCCCCCTCTACGGCTTTATCAAGCATTACTCCCCGGCGACGCTGGGGTGCACCGCCTCCGGCCTGATCGTCGTGAGCACTGACGAGGGCCTGGTCAAGGCCTGGCGACGGCCTCCCGAGGAGAGACAGGAAGGCGACGCCGGGCTCGTGTGGGCCTTCGGCGGAGGTGATGCGGCGGATCAGCGGCTGATGCGCTGTTGCGACCAGTGGCGGCTCGTGGTGTCCCCGCGGCGCGGCCGGGTGGTCGTTCTCGACGCGGAGACCGGGGCGGTCGTGACAGCGTTCGTCCCGCCCGCCAGGCCGACGGCGATCGCGGCGCATCCGGACCGGCCGCTGGTGGTGCTCGGCGGGCGGGACGGCTCGCTGTCGTGGTGGGATGCCCGCTCGGGGCACTGCCTCGGGCGCGTTCAGGCGCATACCGGCCGCGTCCGCGCTTTGGCACTCGCCACCGGCACCGATCTGGTGATGTCGGTTTCCCAGGATGGAACGGCCGCGCTCTGGCGGCTGCACGATCGTGGACCCGTCGGCCGCTTCGCGCCCCCCACGCCCGCCGGCCCCCGGGAGCTGACCCAGGTGGCCGGTACGCCGGACGGGCGGTGCTGGCTGGTCGGCGGGCGCGGCGGCCAGGTCCACGTTCTCCACTGGTCCGGCCACGCCGGGCTCGTGCCGCAGCGCATCGGCCGCCCCTCCTGGGTGATGGGCGGCAGTGACGTGGAAACCCTGCTCGACGACGTCCGCCACCACTGGGACGACGGCCCGGCGAGTCTGGCCGCAGTCCGTGAGCTGGCCTCGGGCGACCTCGACCAAGCCTGGCACGGGACGGCGGTGGACGCGCTGGCGGACCTGATCGTGAACGGTGCGGACCCGGCGGCTCGGGAGGCCGCGGTGATCGCGCTGGCGGAGATCGACCAGGGCAGGGCCACCACCGTCCTCTCCCAGATGTTCGATCGCCACGACGGTCACGGCTCCGCCGGGCGGTTGCTGGCGTACTTCACCGGTGAGGACGCGTCCACGACGGAGGAGCTCGTCGCGAGCCTGCCCGGGACCGACAGCTTTCTCGGTGTGCTGACCTCGGCCGCCTTGGGCGAGCGGGGCGCTGCCGCGGTCCCGGCGGTGCACGCGGCGCTCCGCGCGTTTCCCCTCCCGGCCCGGGACGACGCCGACCACTGGTTTCGTGATGAGTCGACCAAGTACTGGCTGATGTACGCCCTCAGGCGGTCCGGTGCGGCCGCGGCCCCCGCGACGCCGACCCTGCTGTCCGTGCTGGAGGACGAGGAGATCTACCGGGACACGCGGCACCAGGCCAAGGCGGCGCTGCAGGCGATCGGTCTCCCGGAGACGGCCGACACGATCGTCGCTGAGGTCCGGCGACGGGCCGACCTCGCCGTCCACGGCAACAACCGCGCGGACGACGAGGACGACGAGGCGGAAGGCTTCAGCCTCCTGCTCGATGTGCTGCTGGGCATGCCGCCCACGGCTCTGGCGGCTGCCCGCGAGGTCGGACCGGCACTGGAGGCGGTGCGGCGCCGCTTCGGCGACGGCATCAGGACGTACGAGGAAGACGGCGAGATCCGCGAGTACACCCTCGTTGAGATACGGCTCACCGACCACATCGACGAAAAGATCGCCAAGCAGATCAAGGGGTGAGGCAGCCCGCGGACGGTGACCTCGGCGACTGTCCAGTAGGCCGGGTGCCGTGATCATGTGACAGGGCGCCGTAGCCAGATCTCGAATCGAGACGACATCGAGGACCTGCGGAAACAGCTTCCGGATGATGGGTGAAGTTAAGAATAGTTGACATCACGTTCGCTGCGCTTTACGTTTGGTCGTGTTAAAGATTCTGTACACGGGAGGCGAGATGTCGTATGAAGAGAAGCGGGCATGGGTCTACGCGGCGGTCGCGGTCGTGGTGCCGGTGGTCTATGCGGTGACCATGTTCGGGCGGTTGGCCGGCACCGACGTCACGCGGATCTCCTACGCGCTGCCGCTGCTGATCGCCGCCGGCGTAGGAATCGTCGCGAACATGCTGACCACCATGCTGATCGGCGCGCCCAAGGGGGCGCGACACAGCGACGAACGGGACGCCGACATCTTCCGGCACGGCACGCACGTCGGATACTTCGTCCTGGCGACGGGTGTCGTCGGGGCGTTTCTGCTGACGCTGGCAGGGGCGGCACACTTCTGGATCGCCAACGCGCTGTATCTGGCCTTCGTGCTGGATGCGCTGGTCTCCTCGATCGTCAAGATCGTCGCATACCGCCGGGGTTTCTGACCATGCCCAAGCCCACCAAGATCACCAACTCGCTTCGCTACCTGCGGTTCACCTCCGGCGAGATGACCCAGGCGGATCTGGCGGCCCGCGTCGGCGTCACCCGGCAGACGATCATCGCCATCGAGCAGGGGCGTTACTCACCCTCGCTGGAAATGGCCTTCCAGCTCGCTCGGGTGTTCGGGGTGCCTCTCGAAGAGGTCTTCCAGTACCCCGACGCCGAAAGCTGACCGCCGCGACGCCCGATTCCCTCAGTAAACGCTGTGCAGGCCCGAGAGCAACAGCCGTACCGAACTCCACTGAGAAGGGACACCCCCCATGAAGGCAGTGACCTACTACAAGTACGGCGCCCCGGAGGTCCTGGGCATCGAGGACGTGCGGACCCCCACTCCCGGCGACAAGAACGTCCTGGTGAAGATCCACGCTGCGGTGGTGACGGCGAGCGACGCCACCTTCCGTGCCGGCGACCCCTTCTTCTCGCGGATGTTCACCGGTCTCGTCAAGCCGAAGGCCAGGACACTGGGCGGCGAGTTCGCCGGTGAAGTCGTGGCGGTCGGCAAGGACGTGACCCGCTTCTCAGTGGGCGATCGAGTCTTCGGGGACACGGGTCCGGCCTTCGGTGCCCACGCCGAGTACGTGTGTGTGGGCGAGGACGGGGCCCTGGCGGTCATGCCAACCGGCGTGGACTACGCCGAGGCCGTCGCCGTCATGGACGGCGTGCTGACGGCCCTGCCCTTCCTCCGGGACAACGCACATCTGCAGCAGGGCCAGGAGCTCCTCATCAACGGCGCCGCCGGCAGTGTCGGCGCGGCCGCGGTGCAGCTCGCCAAGCACTTCGGGGCGCGGGTCACCGGGGTGTGCAGCACCGCCAAGCTGGAGCTGGTCAAAGCGCTGGGCGCCGACGAGGTCATCGACTACACCAAGGGAGACTTCACCCGCCCTGGCCGCACCTACGACGTCGTCTTCGACGCCGCAGGCAAGAGCTCGTTCTCCCGGAGCAAACGCGTGCTGAAGAGCGGCGGCGTCTATCTTTCCACCACCCCCTCGCCCGGCATCTTGCTGCAGTCGTTCTGGACGCGGCGATTCGGTGACAAGCGGGCGGTCATCGCGTTCACCGGCCTGCGCCCCACCACCGACAAGGCCGCGGACCTGCGTTTCCTCACCCAGATCACCGAAGCCGGCCAGATGAAGCCCGCCATCGACGGGCGTTACCCGCTCGCGGAGGCCGCCGAGGCGCACCGACGCGTCGATTCCGGCCGTAAGCAGGGCTGCGTCCTCATCACCATGGACCACGATGACAACTGACCTCGGTTCAGCTCCCCTGCGACATGGGAGAGGGGCGGGTACGGCCTTCAACCCGCAGGTTCCGGGTTCGAGCCCCAGGAGCCCTACCACCAACGACCGGGGCGGACTCCCCGATCGTCATGATCAGAAAGCCCGCCCGGTTACATTTCCGGTTGCAGTTGGCCCCAGCCCGGCCGATCCGCCGCGGTGGCAGCCGCCGACGCGTCGAACCGTGCAAAGATCCACGGCAACCCGCGGTTCGTTCAACTGCCGCCGGTCTTGCTGAGGGTCGTGCTCGGGCTGCTCTGCGGCTGGTGCTTCTTGCAGGTTTCCTCGGCCTTCTTGAACTCCGGAGTGTTGGCTTCGTCCTTGTTCACGACGGCGCCCTCTGTGCCGGGGTCGGGGAACGACGGCACGCCGTTCTCGCGCATGCACTTGGCGTAGGCCGCCGGATCGCCCTCGCCCTTCGGCGCGAAGGACACACTGCCCCCGCCAGGCTCCTGGCCACCTCCACAGGCCGCGCCGGTCAATGCGAACGCGGCCAGCGCGACGGCCGCCATGATGCTCCTGCGCGAGCGCTTCTGACCGAGGATGCTCTTCATGTCGATCTCCATCGTGTGTCGGTATGTGTGTTCGGGCGGGGATTCAGGATTTGGCGCAGGCCTCAGGGCACAACTTGGCCTCGGGGTAGCTCGATGATGGTTTGTCCAGGATGGGCTGCGGCTGCGACTTCAGGTGCTGGTCGAGGAAGGCCGCCACGTACGCACGGGCGATCTCGACGCCGCGCGCCGCGGGCAGGACGCCGTAGACGGGTTCGATGCCGAGGGAGGGCCCCAGGAGCGGGATGTCGGTGAACGACTGGTGGTCCGTGTCCGTCACCACCATCCAGCGCTTCCACCCGGTCAGCAGCTTCCAGTCACGTTCCCATGAAGCAGCGTCGCCACCGGGGACATGCTGCTCCGAACCGATGAACATGAACGGCCGGGAGAGCCCGCTCTTGGGAATCCGGGTGTACGTGCTGCCGTTCATGTCGATCCCGGCGCGTATCCGGGAGTCCTCCAGCATGGCCGCGATCGAGCTGGCCCCGCCGATCGACTGGCCGACCATCGCGATTCTGGACCGGTCGATCAGGCCGGAACCGTCCCACTTCGCCGGCAACTGGTCGAGCACGAAGGAGACATCGGCCGCCCGGCCCTGAACCACCCTCGGACCGAAGCCCGGGTCGGTGTCGGCATCGCACGCGATGCATTCGGCGACCCGCCCGTCGGACAGGGTCGTGGCGTGGCTCTCGTAGGTGTGGTCGATGCCGACGACGACGTACCCGCGGCTGGCCAGGTCCTCGGCCAGGGACGTGAGTGAGCTCAACGGCTTGGTGAAGCCGGGCGAGAGCACCACCAGCGGAAGCTTCTCCCCCGCGGGTTCGGCGTCCTTGATGGCGTTCGTCCGCGTCTTGGTCAGCGAGTCGTACGGCATGCCCGCGATCTCGGAGCCCTTCAGGAAGAACTCCGACTCCTTCGGCGTCATGTACGGCGCCCGCTCCCCGTCCTTCTGCTCGGTCGGATACCACAGGGTGACCTTGAGCTCCCTGGCGTCGACGTCGAGGTTCCAGGGATCGGGACGTGACTCGTCGGTCACATGCAGGATCGTGGTGCCGACCGGGTGGTCGCCGGTGGGCGCGGGCAACACGGCCGGACCGGTGGGCGTCGGCGACGGGCCGGCCGCCGAGCGCGGCTGTGCGGGGGCGGAGCAGGCGGACACGGCGAGGACGACCACTACCGCGACCGCTGCCAGAATCTGTCTCATTGAGAGGTCCATTCACTTCTCCAGCAGAGTCAGCGCCTTGGCCAGGGCCGGGTCGCGCCCGGCGGCGGCGTCCTCGGGGGTCAGGGGCACGTGGTGGTCGGGCGGCACGCCGATCCGGTCGAGCGTCTCGCGATCGGGCCCGAGGTGGTGCCTGGTGGGGAAGGTCAGCATGGTGTTGTTGCTGAGCTGGAACGGCTCCGAAGGACCGGAGATGACACCGGCGGTCCTGGTGCCGACCAGGTGGCCGAGACGCAGGTCCTTGACCGCGGAGCTGAAGTGCTCGCACGCCGAGGCGCAACTGCGGTCGGTGAGCACCGCCAGCGGCAGCTTGAGCAGCTCGACGGTGTCGTCGGTCCGCAGGGCTTCGCACTTGGCGTCCACCGTGCACAGGTAGGCGGTGACCTTGCCATGGACGAACGCGCTCACCAGCCGGATCGCCTCCGGGGCGCTGCCGCCGCCGTTGCCCCGCAGGTCGAGCACGACCCCGGTGAGCGTCCGGCCGGCGCGCAGCCGGGTGATCGCCTTGAACACCCTGTCCGCCGCGTCAGGAGCGAACCCGCGCACCCGTACGTAGGCGACGCCGTCGTCCATCAGCTTCGACGTCACCCCTTGCAGGGCGGCCAGATCCCGCTCGTAGACGCTGGGCTTGAGCGTCACACTCCAGCGGCGTCCGGTGCTCTGCCGCAGAAGCCGCAGCTCGACCGCGTCGGCCTGGGGGTACTGCCGGTAGAGAGTGGCGATCGCGGGAGTGGGCTTCCCATCGATGAAGGGCGCCGATCCGTCGATCGATTCGATGATGTCGCCCGGACGCACTCCGGCGGCCTGCGCCGCGCCGCCCTCCACAGAGGTGACGAACAGCGGGGGGACGGCGGCGCCGGGGTTGCCGTTCACCTGCGGGCCGTTGACGTTCGCCTGAAGGCCCAGGCCGTAACCGTCACCGTCGTAGTAGTCGGGGGGCGCCCCTCCGACGTTGTGCATCCATCTGGCGTGATTGTCGTCGAGGCTGGCCACGACGGCCTCCAGGGTGACGACGGCCAGCTTGTCACGCAGGTCGGGGACCTGATCGGTGACCTTCCGGTAGACCGCCTCGAAGGCGGTCCAGTCCGACTCCCTGTCACCGGTCAGCGCCGGCATGGTCGCCTCGGAGACATCACGCCCGTTGAGGTTGAGTTCCCGCGTCAACGCGACGAACCCGGCGGTCAGCAGCGAGCGGGCGTCCAGCGTGGCACCGCTGTAGTAGTTGCCGAGGATGCAGAAGTACGCCTGCTCGATGACGTCGATCGTGGTGGGCGTCTGCGCCGGGAGGCGGCCCTGGGGCTTCGCGCAGACCGTGCTCGCCGCCGTGCTCGACTCGCTGCGCGGCGCCGCCGGCGCCGTGCAGGCCGCGACCAGCAGGAGCGCGAGCCCGGCGGCCGCGGCCCTGATGGCGGTCATGACAGGCGCCTCCTGATCCACCAGAACGACAGCCACGTCAGGCCGGCGGTGAGCAGGGCGTAGATCCCGGTCTCGATCCACTGGAACAGCCAGAAGCGCTCAAGGGGCTGGTAGGTCACCTGCTGCCGGTAGCCGAGCCGGTTGACCTCGCCCAGGCAGCCGTCCCCGGCGCCCGCCGCCGCACTCCCCGGCGCGCAGGGTCCCGACGTCGAGGAGACGTTGACGACGGCTCCGGAGCCGCCGCTGCCGCCGGAGGCCACCTTTCCGGTCGGGTCGAGCAGCTCGCTGGACAGGACCCAGGCACCCGGCTGGTCGGGAACGGCCTCCCTCAGGTGCAACCGCGGGGCCGCGCCTCCCTCCCGGGGGATGCTGAGGCTCTCCATGTTCGCCATGCCGAGCTCGTAGGTCGCGGTGATCGGGGCCATGAGATGGGGACGGACCATCGTCGGCAGGGCGAGCTGGATCGCGGCGAAGACGGCCAGGGTGAGGGCCATGGCGGGCAGCGTGCGGCGTACCAGCATGCCCATGGTCACGCCGAGGGCGAAGGCGAAGGCTGCGTATCCCATCGGGGCGAT
>NZ_BAAAZP010000154.1:0-12864 GCF_039536965.1 Nonomuraea antimicrobica
AGCGGCGAGGACTCCGATGAGTAAGGTCAGGGCGGCTAACAGTGCTCTCATGGGGGGTGGTCATCCTTCGAGTAAGGGGGGATGGCCGAACCATAAGATGTCGAGCAGATAGCCGCAATATTTCGACGATGTTGCGCAAAGAAATAACTCCCGTGCCATCGGCAATCGGGAGCTTCTCCCTGCTTACGGCTTTGAGCTGCGGTTCCGGCCTGTCAAGGCCGCGTGCAAGCGTTGACGTCGGATGGGCGCAAGAAGTTGCAATACTTGCGTCACACCGCAGCGGGTCTTGCCGCCTGTGTGGCCGGGCCGGACGTCGTCCGGCCCGGGATCAGTGGTCACCGCCTCCTTGCCATGGACATGCCGAGCGCGATCAGTCCGAGGACTGTGATGATCGCGCCGACGATCACATTGGTGACGATGGTCCGGGTCGTGGCCGCGCCGCCACTGACCAGCCACGGGGCCAGGATGGTCCAGATGCCGATGAGCGGCGCGGTCCAGGCTATGCCGTACATGCGACCGAACGCCGAGCTGAAGCCCAGCGACAGCAGCGCCACGGCGAGCCCCGTGACCAGGTTGTTGACCGTCAGCGAACCGATGCCGGTGAATCCCACGATCCACGGCGACAGCGCCAGGAACAGCCCGGCCAGCAGGGTGAGCCCTTCCGCAACCTGGACGGCCGGTTTGGCCGCGGCCATCTCGTACTTCTCCCGCATGCTCATGATGTCGGGATGGCTCTCCATTTGGCGGGACATAAGGGGTATCACCTCCCCTTTCGAGGACGGGGGCCATTCTCCCGTCTCCTCGTTCCGCCTACCCGCAGCGCGCGTACACATTCCCGTGAGCCCCAGGCGGACGACCGTCTTGACCTGGGCCTCACCCGTTCGGCGAGGGCCGATCGACCAACGACGGGTCTGTGTTCGCCCATGCCGGCGTCTCGATCACCGGCCGCCCCGCGCGCGTGCTTGACGGGGCCGAAGCCCTCCGCTGCGGTCTAATCATCGAAGCCAAAGGGGAGGTCGGCCATGGCCAGGGTCCATCACCGTTACGCGAACGTGCGCGGCAGGCGGCTGTTCTACCGGGAGGCCGGGCCCGCGGACGCGCCCGCGCTCGTGCTCCTGCACGGCTTCCCGGCCAGCTCGTTCATGTTCCGCGAGCTGATCCCGGCCCTGGCCGACCGCTATCACGTCATCGCCCCCGACCACCTGGGGTTCGGGCTGTCCGACGCGCCGCCCGCCGAGGAGTTCGACTACACCTTCGACGCCCTCGCCGACCTGACCGCGGGCCTGCTGGACCGGCTCGGCCTCACCCGCTACGCCCTCTACGTGCAGGACTACGGCGCTCCGATCGGCTGGCGGCTCGCACTCGCCGACCCCGGCGCGATCACGGCCATCATCACCCAGAACGGCAACGGCTACGACGCCGGCTTCGTCCAGAGCTTCTGGACGACCGTCTGGGACTACCACCGCGAGCAGAACCCGGAGACCGAGAAGGCCATCCGGCAGGCGCTCACGCTCGACGCCATCAAGTGGCAGTACCTCACCGGCGTCCCCGACGAGACCCTGGTCAGCCCCGACACCTGGCACCACGACCACGCGCTGGTCTCCCGCCCGGGCAACGACCGCGTCCAGCTCGCCCTGTTCCTGGACTACGCCACCAACCCGCCCCTGTACCAGCGGCTGCACGCCTACCTGCGCGAGCACCAGCCGCCGCTGCTGGCCGTCTGGGGCGAGGGCGACGAGATCTTCGGCCCGGACGGCGCCCGCGCCTTCGCCCAGGACCTCCCCGGCGCGCGGATCCACCTCCTCGAAGGCGGCCACTTCCTGCTGGAGAGCGCCCTCGACGAGGTGACCGAGCTGATCAGGGACTTCCTCGGCGGGCTCGACCTGCGCACCTGACGCGCGGGCCTACAGCGTGAACCGGGCCGTGAAACCCAGCAGCTCGGCCGCCGCCGTGAGGTCGACGGGCACGGTACGGCCGGGCAGCGGACGGCGCAGCTCGGTCGCCGGATGGTAGCGGCGCATCAGCTCCTCCGTCGGCTGGGGCACCAGCGTCTCGGGGGCGGCCACCAGCACGGTACGCGCCCCCGGCCCCGGCACGTCCAGCGCCAGCAGGCACGCCCGAGCCGCGTCCCGCGTCTCCAGGTACGCCCAGAGCCCTCGCGCGTGCAGCCCGGGATCGGCGGCGCACCGGTCGGCGAACTCGCGCAGCCGCTCCCCGAACCCCCCGACGAACGGCAGGCGCAACGTCACCACGCCCATCCCGTACCGGCGCGCCATCGTCTCGGCCGTGAGCCCGTCGACGAGCTTGGACAGCGCGTACGGGTCCTCCGCCTGCGACGGCAGCAGGTCGTCGATCGGCGCGTAGGCGGGATGCAGCTCCCTCGCGGCGAACGCCAGCCCGCCGGCCGCCTGGGAGCCCGCCAGGCACACGTGCCGGATCCCCGCCTGCCCCGCCTCTTCGAGCACGGTGAACGTGGACTGCGTGTTGACCGCGAACACCCGTTCGGCCGGCTCCCACTCCGGGGTCGGGATGGCGGCGAGGTGGACCACGGCCCCGGCCCCGTCGAGCGCCGCGCGTACGGCGGCCGGGTCGGTGGCGTCCCCCTCCACGACCAGGTCGGCGGGCAGGTCGCCGGGGTCGTCGAGGACGAGCGCGGCGGCCGGGACCCCGCGCTCGGCCAGCAGGCCGAGGACGGCCCGCCCGATCCGCCCCGCGGCCCCGGTCACCATCACCCGCCGCACACCCACCGACCCCCCTCTTCCCACCGGCCGACCCCGCTCACCCCGCGCTCACCGGGCGCCCCCTGGAGGGTACGCGCGCACCGCGACCAGGTGAGCCGACGGCACGCCGTTCGTCGCCTCGACGACCACGCGCAGCGCGTCCGCCCGCACCGCCGCGGCGAGCGGGTGCACGACGCGCCGCCGCCGGTTGGCGCGGGCCTCGGCGACCACCTCCCAGGCCCCGCCCCTGCGCACCTCCACCCGGTAGTCCCGCACCAGCGTGGGCAGCACCTCGAACGGGGTCCGGTGGTGGTGCAGGTTGATCAGGTCCTCGTTGACGTCGTCGTCGGCGATCACCTCGACCCGCCCGATCGTCACCGGCTCCGGCCAGGCCAGCTCCAGCGCGGCCGGCAGCCCGCCGGACACCCACATGTGCGGCCCGGCATAGGGGCGCTGGTAGCCGTCGATCACCTTGGCCGGCGCGAACGCGTCCGTACCGCCCGTCTCCAGGCAGAACGTACGGCGCAGCAGCCCGGCATCCGTCCATTCGCGCAGCGGCTGGGGCGCCTCGTCCTGGGGCCGCAGCGGTACCCGGGTGAAGCACAGGACGCCGGGCGTGGGCCGGTCGGCGACGTGCAGGCGGACCAGCGGGTTGGCCCTGACGACGAGGAAGGCGTTGCGCGGCGTGTCAGGCCGCCAGTCCAGGCCCAGGTCCGCGCACTGCTTCTCGCCCGCGGCCAGCGGGATCACGTTCGTCGTGACCAGCTCGCGCGGCACGTAGTTCTGCCCGAGCACGGGATCGTGCAGCTCGACGGTCAGCGCGGTGTCCGCGTCCGCGTCCAGCAGGAGCCGTACGCCGCCGAGCGCCGGATCGGCGGGCAGCACCAGCCCCGCGTCCGCGTCGAGCGGCCACACCCCGGACGGGGCGTCCACCACCAGCCGGGACAGCGTGCCGGACGCCGTGCCCGACGCCCTGCCCGACGCCGTGGCCGTGGCGGCGCGGGCCAGGTCGGCCGGGTCGTCGAGCGGGAGCCCGACGATGGAGGCGTCCTCGCGCAGCAGGGTGCGCTGCAGCTCGGCCACGGGCAGGTCGCGCGGGCGCGGGCCGCGCTCGACGCAGAGCGCGGCGGCCGTGCCCGCCGCCTGCCCGATCGTCGCGCAGGTGGCCATCACCCGGGTCGAGCCGAACGCCACGTGCGAGGCCGAGATGTTGCGCCCGGCCATGAGCAGGTTGGGCACGTTGACCGAGTAGAGCGAGCGGAAGGGGATGTGGTAGATCCCGTCGGCGTAGCGCTGCCTGGCCCCGGCCTCGGTCGCGTACATGCCCTGCGGCGGGTGCAGATCGATCGACCAGCCGCCGAAGGCCACCCGGTCCTCGAACGGCGTCTGCCCGAGCACGTCGTGCTGGGTGAGCACGTGGTCGCCGAGGAAACGCCGGTACTCCCGCTTGCCGGGCAGCGCGCCCACCCATTCGAGCGTCATCGTGTCGGCGTCGAACTTGCCGGAGTTCTTGATGTGGTCCCAGATGCCGTGGACCACCGACCACAGTTCGTCCCGGATGCGCTCGTTGTCGTGCACGGTGTCCAGCTCGCCGCCGAACTCGATCCACCAGTACGCGCAGCCGTTGTCCCCGGCCTTGATGATCCGCCGCTCGGGGATGGAGGTCGTGGTGATGTCCTTGGCGAAGCTCGGCGGCACGTAGCGGACGGGCTCGCCCGCGTCCTTGGTGTAGAACAGCAGCGTGCTGCCCAGGGTGATGTCGTCGGGCTCGTCGGGCGCCCACGGCTCGCCGTACTCGGCCCGGCCCTCGCGGCCGATCCGGTGGCGCGCGCCCGCGAGGTGCCCCACCAGGCCGTCGCCGGTGCAGTCCAGGAAGTACGGCGACTCGAACGTGATGAGCCGCTCCGAGCCCATCATCCAGCCCGTGACCGAGGCGATCCCGCCGTCGCCGGCGTCGACGAGGCGGACGTCGGTGTTGAGGAACAACGAGATCCCGGGCTCGGCGCGCACCGCGTCCAGCACCGTGGTGTCCCAGAAGTAGGGGTTGCCCTGCGGGTTGCGGTACTGGTTCTCGACGAGCAGCTCGCCCATGATGCCGCCCTCGCGGGCGTGGTGGTTCTTGCCGTGGCCGGTCGCGCCGCACACCCAGACCCGTACCTCGCTGCTGGAGTTGCCGCCCAGCACGGGCCGGTTGCCGACCAGCGCCACCGTACGCCCGAGGCGGGCGGCGGCGACGGCCGCGCACACCCCGGCCAGCCCGCCGCCCACCACGGTGATGTCATGTTTTACGGTCTCTTGTCTCATTCGCTCAATCCGTAGTAGACGCGGGGCGCCCCGTCCAGGGTCAGCCGCACCTGGCCGTCGCGTACGGGCAGGGTGCGCTCGCGGCCGATGCAGTCGACCTCGCGGACCGTGGCGCCCGTCGCGGGCAGGGTCAGCGGGGTCTTGGTGGGCCAGTGGTCGCTCCACGCCTCCTCGTGCGGGTACCACTGGTCGGCCCCGTGGTCGGCGTTGAGGAGGTAGCCGTCCTTGCGGCTCCAGAGCATCGCGAACCCGTCGAACCGCAGGCCCTTGAGCTCCGGATCGGGGAGGGTCAGCCACCGGACGAACCGCGCCCCCTCCAGGATCCGCGTGGCCGTGGCGTAGGCGAGCAACGCCGCCTTGACGCCGGTGTCGCGGTTCATCAGCCCGAAGTGGTACTCGGGGTTGGCCGGGTCGGCCTCCTGCGGGTGGTGGATGGTGCTGTCGTGCGGCTGGTACCAGTTCACGCCGTCCACCCCCTCCGACACCGCCAGGGCCAGGGTGAGCAGCACGTTCTCGGCGGCCTGCCGGTGGTTGTCGTTCCACCACCGGTTCGGCCTGGTGCACGCGTACGCCTCGGTCAGCCACAGCTCCTTGCCGCCGCCCTGCTCGTCCACGATCCTGCGGGCCTCCCTCAGCGCGCCGAGGAAGTTCCAGTACGTGCCGTTCTCGCCCTGCTGCCACTCGCCGGGCGGCGGCGCGTAGTCGGGGGTGAAGTTGCCGCGCCCGGGGTGGATGGCGAAGGCGTCGATCAGGTCCCAGCCGCCCGCCTCGATGAACTTCGCCGTCCACACCGTGTCCATGCCGCCCAGGCCGCAGTTCATCAGCTTGATGCCGGAGTCCTTGAGCCGGTCGTGGATGGGCTTGAGACCGTCGCGGATGTACTCGGGCACCCGCTGGCCCTGCATCCACGGGTTGTTCAGCTCGTTGGCGACCTCGAAGTACCGGGCGCCGGACGCCCGCGCGACGGCGGCCCGGTCGTCGGCCCAGGCGGTGACCTGCGCGGGCGTGCCGTTGAAGATGACGCCGCCGAGCTGCACGTTGTGCGGGATGCCGAGCGCGTCCAGCTCGGCGGGGGACAGGCCGGGCGCGCCGTCGTAGGCGATGCGCACCGACTTCACGCCGATCCGGCGCAGCAGCGCGCCGACCGACGCCTTGTCCGGCACCAGCATCCAGGTGTAGTTGGCGATGCCGAACCGGCCCTCGGCCTGGTAGGTGTGCGGCCTCAGGGTGGCCATGGTGGTCCTGGCGAACGCCTCGTCGGCGCCCGAGACGGCCTTGACCTCGGCGAAGACGATGCCCTGCGGCTCGCCCCCGACCGTGAACGTCTCGTCCCAGACCTCCCCGGCCGCCAGCGTCCTGTTCAGTGTGCCGTGGCCGGCCTTCTTGCCGTCGAAGTCGCGGGCGCACCAGGTGAGCCGCACCGTGCGCGCGGTGGCGGAGCCGTTGACGACCTGCGCTCTGAGCCGCAGCTCCGCGCCCGGGTCGTGGAGGCCGAACGGCTGGTCGCACCAGGCGTCCACGCTCAGCGGCGCGGCGGTGGCCAGGCCGTTGGCCGCGGCCGGACGCATCTCGCCCAGCACTAGCTCGACCTCGGTCACGTTCGCGGCGGTGCCGGGGGCGTGGATCCAGGTGGCGTTGGTGAATCCGGGCGTGGTCTTGTCCAGCCGGAAGAACGCGCGGGTCCCGGCCCAGGTCTCCTGGTAGAGCGCGCCCGCGTTCACCTCGTACGGCACGCCGCCGCGGGCGTCGCGCGTCCACCGGGTGACGGGTACGTACCGCTCCGGGGCCGACGGGTTCAGCACGGTCCTGGCGAACATGAACCCCGACGGCGTCAGGGTGGCGCTGCCGCCCACCTCCCAGCGCAGGTGCGCCCGGCGGGCGGAGACCGTGAACAGGCCGCGGACCGTGACCTGCTGGGCTGAGGCCGACATCGTGTAGTCGACCTGGATGGCGGGCCTGCCGTCCACGGTCACCAGCGAGGGCGTGCCGCCGAACGTGCGCTGCTGCCCGAGCACGCTGTCCTTGATCATGAAGTGGCTGAGCCGGACCCGGTCGGCGTCGTCGCGGACGAGGACCGAGCCGTCCGCCTCCGCCACCAGTGTGATGCCGTCGGCCTGGATGGAGATGGCATTGGCAACGGCTTCCGTGGTGGTGCCGGTGGCGAGCGTGACGCCGGCGGCGACGGGGAGGGCCTGGATGAGAGTACGGCGGGAGATTTCAGCCATTGGGGGGTGCCTTTCGTGAAATGTCAGCCCTTGATGCCGGTGAATCCGAGCCCGGCCACGATGTGCTTCTGGAAGACCAGGAACACCAGCACCGGCGGAGCGAGCGCCATCGCCATGGCGGCGATCAGCTCGTCCTGCGGTGCCTGCTCGGCCAGGTTGGCCAGGGCGACGCTGATGGGCTGCTTCTCGGGGTCGGTGATGGCCACCAGCGGCCAGATGAAGTCCTTCCAGCTGTGCATGACGGCCAGCAGGCTGATCACGGCCAGGATCGGCCGGCTCATCGGCAGCACGATCCTGGTCAGGAGCTGCCAGGTGGACGCCCCGTCGACCCTGGCCGCGGCGAACAGCTCGGGCGGCAGCGCGTCGAAGAAGCGCTTGGCCAGCAGCACGTTGAACGCGTAGGCCCCGGACGGCAGCCAGATCGACCAGTACGAGTCGACCAGCCCGAGATCGATGACCGTCAGGAACAGGCTGGTCATCGAGACCGTGTAGGGGACGAACATCGTGGCCAGGATCGCGCCGTACACGTAGCGGCCGAACCGGGGCCGCAGCACCGACAGCGCGAAGCCCGCGGTGACCGCCACGACGAGCTGCACCGCCCATGAGCCGCCCACCACCTGGAGGGTGTTGAGCAGGTAGTGCCCGATGCCGAGGTCGGCCCAGGCCGTGGCGAAGTTCTCCGGACGCGGGTCCGCCGGCCACAGGTCGAGCGGCCTGGAGATGAGGTCCGTGCTGGGCGACATGGCGCCCTTGACCGTCATGTAGATCGGGCCGAGCCCGATGAGCACCAGGAGGACGAGCGTGAGCGCCTGGACGCTGCGCAACCCGGCCCGGATCGCCGGACGGCGCTCCTCGACGTGCGAGATCAGGCTCATGAGGCGCTCCAGCTCCGGGTGGCCCGCAGGTAGACGGCCGACAGCAGGCCCAGCACGATCGCCAGCAGGAACGACAGCGCCGCCGCCTGGCCGTACGCGCCGTCCTGGAACGCGTACCGGAAGATCAGCAGGAGCACGGTGAGCGTGGCGTTCTCCGGGCCCCCGCCGGTGAAGACGTACGGCTCGGTGAAGACCTGCATGGTGCTGATGAGCTGCATGAGCAGCAGCAGGCCGATCACCGGGCGCAGTTGCGGCAGCGTGATGTGCCACACGCGGGTCCAGATGGAGGCGCCGTCCATCTGCGCGGCCTCGTACAGCTCCGACGGGACGCCGACGATCGCGGCCAGGTAGATCAGCACCGCGCCGCCCATGCCCGCCCAGGTGGACTGCAGGACCAGGCTGACCATCGCGGTCCCCGGCGAGTCCAGCCACGGGTACGGGCCGAGCCCGACGAGGCCGAGCAGCCCGTTGAACAGGCCGTGACCCGGGTCGTAGAACCACTTCCACAGCAGGATCGCCACCACCGGCGGCACCACCACGGGCAGGTAGACCAGGAACCGGTACACCCCCGCGCCGCGCCGCACCGTGGCCAGCACGACGGCCAGCACCAGCGGCGCGGGGAAGCCGATGAGCAGCGCCAGCCCGACGAACAGCAGCGTGTTGCCGATGGCCGTGCCCAGCAGCGGGTCGGCGAACAGCGCGCGGAAGTTGGCCAGGCCCACCCACGTGGCGGGATCGACCAGGTTCGTCTCCTGGAAGCTGATCAGCAGCCCGCGCAGGATCGGCCACCAGGAGAACACCCCGAACACCACGAGCGCCGGGACGAGGAACAGCAGCGCGGTCAGCGCGTTGCGCCCGAGGCGGCGCTTCCCGGCGGTGGGCGCCGCTCCGACGGCGGGGAGGGGGACGGCCACCCTGGCGCGGGCCGTCCACGTGCGGCCGGCACTCACTGCCGGGCCGCCGCGAGCTTGGCGTTGACGTCCGTCTCGGCCTTGGCCAGCAGGTCGTCCACGGACGCCGCCCGGTTCGTGAGCACCGCCTGGACCACGGTGTCCAGCACCGCGTACACCTGCTGGGCCTGTACGGCGGGCTCGGGGCGCAGGGTGAGCGACGGGGTGCCCTCCAGCCACGGCCGGAAGTGCTCCAGCTTCACGTTCACGTACGGCAGGACCGCCTCGTCGATCTTGGCCTGCTGCCCGGCGTCGAACATGGGCAGCGTCGGCACGCCCACCGCCGACTTCGGATCGGCGGCCAGCTCCTTGGCCCTGGAGGCGGCCGCGGCGGGGTCGTACTGGGGTTCGGCGTAGGCGAACAGCAGCCACTTCACCGCGGCGGCGACCTTGTCCGCCGGCGCCGACTTGGGCACCAGGTACACGTCACCGCCGGTCAGCGTCGCGTTCCCGCCGGCCTGGGGGAGCGGGCCGATGCCGAAGGCGTCGGTGTCCTCCATCCCGTACGTCATCTTGGCCAGCCGGTAGGTGCCCGGCGTGCCCATGTACATGCCGATCTCACCGGCGGCGAACCGCTTGATCACGTCGTTCTGGTCGTTGAGCTGGGCGTCGCCCATGGAGTCGTCCGTCCAGCGCATCTCCTTGAGCAGGCCGAGCGCCTTCTTGACCGGGTCGGAGTTGAACGCGGCCACGTGCCTGCCGCCCTCCTCGCGCTGGATCTCGCCGCCGTGGGTGTAGGCGAGCATGGTGAGCTGCCAGCCGCCCTGGTTGTTCTTGGACTCGTGGACGAACCCCGCCTTGCCGGTCTTCGCGGAGATGGCCTTGGCCGCCGCCCTGACCTCGTCCCACGTCTTCGGCGGCCGGTCGGGGTCCAGCCCGGCCTTGGCGAACAGGTCACGGTTGTAGACCAGGCCCTGGGCGAAGGGGGCCTGCGGCACCCCGTACACCTCTCCTGCGGTGTCGCTCAGCGGGCGCAGGACCTGCGGGTTGAACTCCTTGTAGTGCGCCCACCCGGACAGCTCCTTGGTGAGCGGCTGGACCTGCCTGCGGGCGATGAGGCCCTGCGGCTCGGTCAGCGGGACCTTGATCACGTCCTCGACCCGGCCGCCCGCCAGTTTCGCCGAGAACGTCAGCGGGTCGAACACCGTGGTCGAGCCCTGCACCTTGATCCCGGGATTGCTCCGCTCGAACTCCGCCACCATCTTCCTGAACTGATCCAGTCCCGGCTTGTCCGTGGCGGGAGGCATGCCCTGGACCCGGATCACGACGGCCTCCGGCTCGCCGGACGTGGGGGATCCGCATCCGGCCAGCGCCGGGGCGAGGAGTGCGCAGCCGAGTAGGCCCGCGGTCAGCTTCATGGTGACTCCCATGGGGGAAGGGGGGCAGGTCGAGACGGCGGTAGGGCGCGGGCCGTACCGGGAGCCGGCGTTCGGGAGGAGGGCTCAGCCGGGGGCGGGGCCCGTGGAGGCCCGGGGGATCAGGCGTGAGCCGATCCCGGCGACCCGCCCCTCGCCCCTGCCCGCGATCGTGTCGATGAGCAGGTCTGCGGCGGCGGTGGCGACCTCGTCGGCCGAGATCCTGATCGTGGTGAGCGAAGGGGTGGAGGTGGCGGCGAGCAGCGTGTCGTCTATGCCGATCACGCTCACCCGGTCGGGCACGCCCACGCCGAGCTTGGCGAACTGGTGCAGCACGCCGAGCGCCACGAGGTCGTTGTGCGCGAGCACCGCCGTCGCCTCGCCCGCCGCGACCAGCGTGGCCGCGTGCAGGCCGGTCTCGAAGCGGGGGTCGTACGGGCCCAGCTCGGTCAGCGAGAGGTCGTGGGCCTCGAACACCTCCCTGATGGACTTGCCGCGGCCGTGCTCGCCGTGCTCGGCGTTGACGAAGACGCAGCGGGTGTGCCCGTACGCCTTGAGGTGCTCGGCGGCCTGCGCGATGCCCTGCGCGAGCGAGATGCGCAGCTCCGCCATGCCCTCGACGTGCCGGTTGACCAGGACGGTCGGCATCTCGGCGCCCAGTTCGCGCAGCCGTTCCTCGGGCAGCGTCGAGGCCCACAGGATCAGGCCGTCGACCTGTTTGGAGACCGCGGCGATGGTCTCCAGCTCGTCGTACTCGCGTTCGTCGGTGTCGGCGGCCAGCACCGTGTAGCCCAGCCGCCGGGCGCGGGCCTGCATCGCCTTGAAGATCGGCGGGAAGAACGGGTTCGCGATGTCGGGGATGATCAGCCCGAGCGAGCCCGTCCGGCCGCCGCGCAGCGAACGGGCGGCGGGGTTGGGGGAGTAGCCCAGCGCGGCCGCGGCCTCGCGGACCCGTTGCAGGGTCTGCGGCTGCACCTGGTCGGGCGCCGTGAACGCGCGGGAGACGGTGGAGACGGAGACGCCCGCCGCGCTCGCCACCTGCTTGATCGTTACCGCCACCGCCGGTCCTCCTGTGTCGTTGGTACGGAGGATCGTTGCAAACGTTCCCGGAATACGTCAAGAGTGTTTCGTGCAGGAAAAATCCGGATCTATCCAGGGTGACTGGGCTCTGTCATGATGCATTTTCTGAGTGTTTGCGGGATCGTTTTCATGAAGAGGAGTCAGATGAAGATCACCGGTTGGGAGCTGCTCACCCTGCCCGATCACGGCGACAGCATGATGCTGCTGGCCATCGACACCGACGAAGGGCTGTACGGCCTCGGCGAGGTCGGCATCAGATCGAGGCAGAAGGCCGTGGCCGGCGGCATCGAGCACCTCGGCGAGCTCCTGGTCGGCGAGGATCCCACCAGGATCGAGCACCTGTGGCAGGTGATGTTCCGGCGCGGCTTCTTCCCCGCCGACCGGTTCCTGTCGGCCGCGATCGCCGCCGTGGACGTGGCGCTGTGGGACCTGCGCGGCAAGGCCCTCGGCGTGCCCCTGTACGAGCTGTTCGGCGGGCGGGTGCGCGACCACGTACCGGCCTACACCCATCTGGGCGACGACTACCACGACATTGAGGCGTTTCTCGACCGGGCGCGCGGCCTGGTCGCCGACGGCTGGCGGCACCTGCGCTTCGCGGTGCCGCACGCGCCGGACGGGGTGCTCGACCAGCGGGCCTCGATGCGGGCCGGGATCGAGCTGTTCCACCAGATGCGGGCGGCGGTGGGGGAGGAGGTGGAGCTGATCCTCGACGTGCACACCCGGCTCGACCCGCCGGAGGCGGTCACGCTGTGCCGGGAGATCGAGGCGGCGCGGCCGTACTTCGTGGAGGACCCGCTGCGCAGCGAGGGCCTGGACGCCTACCGCATGCTCAGGGCGCGTACCGGGGTGCCGCTGGCGGCGGGCGAGCAGTTCGGCTCGAAGTGGGAGTTCCAGCGCCTGGTGGAGCCGGACCTGATCGACTACGCCCGCGTGGACGTCGGCGTGGCGGCCGGGCTCACCGAGGCGAGGAAGATCGCGGCGATGTGCGAGACCCACTACGTCAAGCTCGCCACCCACAACCCCCTCGGCCCCGTGACGGCGGCCTCCTCGCTCCACCTCAACCTCGCGACCCCGAACGCCGCCGTCCAGGAACACCAGACCCAGCCGGAGCCCGTGATCGACGCGTTGTTCACCGCCCGGCCCGTCATCCGGGCGGGCCGGGTGGAGGTCTCCGACCTGCCCGGCCTCGGCGTGGACCTCGACCGGGCCGCGGCCAGGCGCTACCAGGCCGTCGCCGCCGAGCGCCCCCACCTGCGCACCCCGGACGGCGGCTTCACCAACTGGTGACCGGCGCCGACGCGGACGGCCGCGCACCCGCGCGTCCGGCACGCGACGCGCAGCCGGAGCCGTGGTGG
>NZ_BAAAZP010000154.1:12933-13451 GCF_039536965.1 Nonomuraea antimicrobica
CGAACCACAGCGAGGTGAACGGCGGCACCCCGCACGCCAGGCCGAGCACCACCGCGCCCCGGCTCCAGCCCGCCTCCCGGGCCGCGAGCAGCACCCCGGCCACGTAGAGCACGAACAACGCCCCGTGGATCGGCCCGAACACCTTCACCCCGAGCTCGCCGGTCTCGGTCACATATTTGAAGAACATGCCGACCAGCAACCCCGCCCACGAACACGCCTCGGCCACCGCCACGACCCGGAACCAGCGCAGCACACTCCACCCCTTCGCTCGACCGCAGCCCATACTCTACAGGCTGTAGAGCACGGGCCGGGCCGACCGCCGGGGTGGCGGGGAAGCCTGACGGGTCAGACCTCCTCGACGCTGCTCGGCTCACGCCGGGACAGGTCGATCCCGAGCTCTTCCGCGGCGCGGAAGACGTCCTCGTCGGTGTCGCGCATCTCGATGGACGTGCCATCGGTGGAGAGCACCTCGACGTTGAGGCACAGCGACTGCATCTCCTTGATGAGCACCTTGAAGG
>NZ_BAAAZP010000155.1:0-2953 GCF_039536965.1 Nonomuraea antimicrobica
CGCTCGGCGGCGCGGACGACCTCCGCGGCGACCCCTTCGTCGGCGGAGGTGCTGGCGGCGGCGAGGTGACGGGCCCGGCAGTCCGCGTCGGTCGCCGCGTCCGCCAGCGCCTGGTGCACGGCGACCCGCCGCGCGAGCGGCGCCCCGTGGTAGGCGGCGGTGCCGATGAGCGGATGGCTGAAGGCGACCACGTTCGCGCTGACCTCGACGAGCCCGGCCTTCTCGGCCTCCGCCAGGTGCTCCAGGCCCACGCCCAGCGCCTCGGCGGCGCCCAGCAGCGTCGGTAGGTGACCGCGCGCCTCGGCGGCGGCCGTCAGCATCATCAGGCGGGTCTGCTCCGGCAGCCGCCCGATCCGCGCCCGGAAGGACGCGAGCACCCGGTCGGTCACCGGCAGAGGTCCCGCGACGGTGTGGTGGCGGCGCTGCGCCGCGGCGAACTCGATCAGCGCCAGCGGGTTGCCCGCCGACTCCTCGATCACCTGCTCACGCGAGGGAGGCGTGAGCCCTCGATCCTCCAGCAGCCGCTCGGCGTCCTCGGACGGCAGCCGCGCGGGCCGCAGCTCCGGCAGCCCCGTCCCGGGCAGGCCCTCCTCCCGGGTCGCGAACACCATCGCCACCCCTTCCGCGGCCAGCCGGCGCGCGGCGAACAGCAGCGCGTCGGTGCTCGCCCGGTCCAGCCACTGCGCGTCGTCCACCAGGCACAGCACCGGGCCGTCGTCGGCCACCTCCGCCAGCAGCGTCAGCACCGCCAGCCCCGACAGGAACCGGTCACCTCCTGCCGGGTCCCCGGCGCCGAGCAGGGCGCGCAGCGTCCGGGCCTGCGGATCCGGCAGCGCGTCGAGCCGCTCGCGCACCGGCCAGACCAACTGGACCAGACCGGCGAACGCCAGGTCGGCCTCCCCCTCGACGCCGGTGACCCGGAGCGTCGTCAGCCCCGCGCCGCGGGCGTACTCGGCGGCCCAGGTCAGCAGCGTCGACTTGCCGATCCCCGGCTCGCCGCGCACGACGAGGCCGCCGCTCCGGCCGGCGTGCGTCGCGTCGACCAGGTCCCTGATCGCCGCCTGCTCGCTCGCCCTGCCGTAGAGCACCGGCCCTCCCCTGTTCGTAGGTACGTACGTACGGCCCACCTTCCGTAGCCAAATACAGAAACTGTACCGATTCGGTGAGTAATTCCCCGTCCATAGCGTCGGACCGGCACGAACACCCGTACGCACATGGGAGACAGACATGAACGAACTCCTCCAGCCGGTGACCGTGGGGGACCTGACCCTGCCCAACCGCCTCGTCATGGCGCCGATGACCCGCAGCCGCGCCCGCGGCGGCCTGGTCCACGAGCTGACCGCCGAGTACTACGGCCAGCGCGCCGGCGCGGGCCTGATCATCACCGAGGGCACGCAGCCGTGCGTGATCGGGCAGGGCTACATCGACACCCCCGGCCTGCACGCGCCGGAACAGGCGGCGGCCTGGCGGCGCGTCACCGGCGAGGTGCACCGGGGCGGCGGACGCGTCTTCGTCCAGCTCATGCACTCAGGGCGGATCGGCCACCCCGTCCTCTACCCCGGCGGCGAACTGCCGGTGGCGCCGTCGCCGATCCCCTCGGGCGAGCGGCTGTACACCCCGGAAGGGCTGCTGGACCACCCCACGCCGCGCGAGATGACCATGCCGGACATCGCCCGCGCCGTCGAGGACTTCGCCACCGCCGCCAGGTACGCCCTGAGCGCCGGGTTCGACGGGGTCGAGCTGCACGGCGCCAGCGGGTACCTGATCCACCAGTTCCTGTCGGACCACACCAACCGGCGCGCCGACGCCTACGGCGGTTCGGCGGCGGGACGCGTCAGGTTCGCCGTGGAGGTGGCCCAGGCGGTCGCGGATGCGATCGGAGGCGCGCGTACCGGGATCCGGATCTCGCCGGGAATCACCTACAACGGCATGGACGAGAGCGACCCCGAGACCCTCTACGCCGAACTGGCCCGCGCGCTCGCACCGCTGGGCCTGGCATACCTGCACGTCTCAGAGAACGACACTCGCGCCATCACCAAGCTGCTGCGCGCCGAGTGGCCGGGCACGCTGATCCTCAACCCGCATCCCAGGGGCGACGACTCCCCCGCGCGGGCCGAGGAGGGCGCCGAGGCGGTGCGCTCCGGGCTCGCGGACGCGATCGCCTTCGGGCGGCTGTGGCTGGCCAACCCCGACCTGCCCGCGCGGATCGCGGCGGGCGGCCCGTACGCCGAGGCCGACCCCGCCACCTTCTACGGCGGCGACCACCGCGGCTACACCGACTACCCGGCGCTGGCGGAAGGTGCTTCCCGATGACCGGCGACCCGGCGCCCTCGCTGGAGGACCGCACGAGCCCGGCGGGCGAGCCGGGCGGTGGCACCGTGAACGGGCCGGGCGGTGGTTCGGCGGGCGGGACGGGTTCCGGGGTTCCCGCCGGGTGGCTGGCGGTGCTGGCCGGGCCGCTGTCGTTCGGCATCGCCGGGCCCGCCCTGATCCTCCCGGACGTCGCCCGCGACCTCGGCCTCACGCCCGCCACGGTGACGTGGATCGTCACCGCGTTCGGTTGGGCCATCGCGGTCGGCACCCCGCTCATGGCGGGACTGCAGAGCCGCCGCGGCACCCGTACGGCGCTGGTCGTCTGCGCCGCGCTGGTGCTGCTGGGCGGGGTCCTGGTCCTGGCCGCGCCGGTGCTGCCGGTCCTCGTCACCGGCAGCGCCCTCCAGGGGCTCGGCACGGCCGGGTTCACCACGATCGCGATGAGTCTCGCGCGCTCGGCTCGCGCGATGGGGCTGGTCACGGCGTCGCTGGCGACGGTCGGCTCGGCCGCGCCGCTGGCGGGCGACGTGGTCGCGGGCCTGGTGGGCTGGCACGTCGCGCTGGCGCTGCCCGTGCTCAGCCTGCTCGCCGCGGCTCCCGTGCTGCGCCGCCGGCCGGTCACGGCGCTGTCCGCCGCCAG
>NZ_BAAAZP010000156.1:0-25590 GCF_039536965.1 Nonomuraea antimicrobica
CCGCCGAGCACGGCCGCGACCCGGCCCGGGTGAGCGCGGCGGCCGACGCGGCCGTGCACGCGGCCCAGCACGCGCTGGCCGGGCTGGCCCACCGCGAGGCGGTCACCTGGTACCAGCGGGCGCTCGGCCTGCTGGCGGACTTCCCCGGCGCGACCCTGGAACGGCGCGCGGAGCTGCTGGTGGAGTGCGGCAGGGCGATGTGGCTGGCCGGGCACCCCGAGGCCAGGCGCACCCTGCTCGACGCGGCCGACCTGGCCAAGGAGTGCGGACGCCACGACCTGATCGTCACCGCGGCCCTCGGCGGCGACCGCGGCTCCAGCGTCTCGGCCGCGCCCGACCTCGATCGCATCACGCTGCTCACCGAGGCCCGCAAGGTGGTCGACTCGACCGACGTCAGCACCAGGGCGCTGCTGGCCGCCCAGCTCGCCTCCGAGCTGATCTGGGCGCCCGACGGCGAGCGGCGCTTCGCGCTGAGCGACGAGGCGGTGGCGCTGGCCAGGAAGGCCGGCGACCCGCGCACGCTGGCCGGTGTCCTGGGCATGCGCAGCCTGACCATCATCCCGGCCGACCCGTTGCACCAGCGCCACCGCGACGGTGACGAGATGCTGGAGGCCGCCCGGCAGACGGGCGACGACCTGGCGTTGTTCCACGCGTACGTGCAGCGCACTCCCCCGGTCCTCGACAGCGGCGACGCTGCCAAGGCGGCGATGCTGCTCGACCGGGCGGACGAGCTGGCGCGGCGGCTGGCACAGCCGCACCTGACCTGGCTGATCGGCTACTCCAAGGCCGGCCTGACCCTCATGCAGGGCGACCTGGCGCAGGCCGAGGCCGAGGCCGAGTCGGCGCTGCGGCTGGGCTCGGAGATCGGCCGCCGCTTGGAGGCCGTGGCCATCTACTCCGAGCAGATCGCCGAGATCCGGCGGCTCCAGGGGCGGCTGTGGGAGCTGCGCGAACGGCTGCGCCGCGCCGCGCGGGCGCCACGGGTCGACCCGGTGCACGCGGTGCTGCGCTACCTGTGCGAGCTGGGCGACGAGGAGGCCCCCGCGCTGCTCGACCGCATCCTCGCCTACGGGGGCGCCGCGCCCCCGCGCAACATGGCGCACCGGCCCGCTCTCGACAACCTCGCCGTGGCCGCGGCCCGCCTGGGCCGGGCCGAGCTGGCCGGTCGCCTGTACGACTCGCTGGCCACCGACGGCGAGACGTTCGGGCACGGCACGGTGGCCCACCACTGCGGCCACCACTACCTGGCCCACCTGTGCGTGGCCATGGGCGACCCCGGGCGGGCGGCCGAGCACTTCGAGGCGGCGGCCGAGGTGCACGAGCGGCGCGGGGTGCCGCTCATGCTCGCCGAGTCGCTGCTCGACTGGGCCGACCTGCTCGACGCGGGCGAGGTCGGCGGCCCCAAGCCGGCGGACCTGCGCGGGTGGTGCCGGACGTTGCTGGCGGGCCGGGGCGCGCTGCTGCTGGAGCGCCGCCTGCCCGCCTGATCGAAGGCCAGGGGGCGAGCGGAGATCACGAGCCCACGGGCGGTCGCGGGGTCAGCGCAGGTAGGAGGCGCCGTTGAGGTCGAGCACCGCGCCGCTGGCCCATTCGGCGGCCGGTGAGGCCAGGTACAGGACGGCCGCGGCGATCTCCTCCGCCTGCGCCACCCGCCCGAACGGGCTCTGCGCCCGGATCGCGTCGCCGCGCGGGGCCTTGAGGTGCTCGTTCGTCATGTCGGTCGCGACGAAGCCCGGCGCCACGGTGGCCACCGCGATGCCCTTGGGGGCCAGGGCGATGGCCAGCGACTGGCCCAGGGCGTTCAGGCCGGCCTTGCTGGCGCCGTAGGCGGGGCTGTCGGGCTCGCCGCGGAAGGCGCCACGGGAGGAGACGTTGAGTACGCGGCCCCCCGCGGGCATGTGCCGCAGCGCGCACCAGGTGACGTTGGCCGCGCCCACCAGGTTGACGCCCAGCGAGCGCCGCCAGGCGTCCTGCCACTCCTCGTAGGACGTCTCGGTGATGGGGTGGTGCAGGAACACCCCGGCGTTGTTGACCAGGACGTCGATCCGCCCGCCCAGCGCCTCGGCCGCCGCGTCGACCATGAGCCTGACCTCCTCGGGGTCGGCCAGGTCGGCCCGCACGACGGCGTGCCCCTGCCCGGGGAGGTCGCCGAGCAGGCTCTCGGCGTCCTTGGCCGAGTCGCGGTGATGGATGGCGACCCGGTCTCCCTGGGCGGCGAACGCCGCCGCGACCGCCCGCCCGATCCCGCGCGACGCGCCGGTGACAAGAACTCCACGTCCGTTCATTCCTCGCACCTTAGGGGGCGGGGTGGGACCGGTGCCACCCCGCCCCCCGTCCCGCCCCGGGCACTTGGACCCCGGCCCGCGGCGGGACGGCCGCCCTCGGGCGGCGGTCAGAAGGGCCGCCCTGAGACGGCGGTCAGAAGGGCCGCCTCGGGGCTGCGGTCAGGAGGGCCACCAGGGGCTGCGCTCGCGCATCGCGGCCTGCGCGCGCGAGACGTCGCCCGCGTAGCGCTTGCCCGGGTACCACGGCATCGTGGCGATGGCGTCGAAGCCCTCGATGGTCTCCATGTGGCGGGCCATGAGGTCGCGGGTCGCGGCGTCGGGGAGGGTGCCGCGCATGGCCTTGACGTTCTCGGCCACGTGGGCGGGGTCGGAGGTGGCCGGGAGGGCGCAGGTGACGGCCGGGTTGGAGATCACCCACTTGAGGAAGTACTCCGACCAGGTGCCGATGCCGAGTTCCGTGGCGAAGCCGGGCAGCTTGTGTCCCCGTACGATGTGGTGCAGGCGGCCCTTCTCCAGCGGCATGTTGACCAGCACCGCCGTGCCGTTGTCCGCCGCGGCGCGGATGAGCCGCTCGTCGGCCGCGCGGGTGTGGATCGAGTAGTGCACCTGTACGAAGTCCAGCTCCCCCCGCCGCACCCAGCTCTCCACCAGCGGGAAGTAGGCGGGCTCGTGATGGGTCACGCCGAGGTGGCGGATCCGGCCCTCCTTCTTCCACGCGTGCAGCAGGGGGACGATCACGTCCACGTTCACCAGGCTGTGGCACTGCATCAGGTCCACCGGCCGGTCGAGGGACATGCGCTGGACCGTACGCCGCAGGCTGTCGGCCGCGTGGCTGTCGTCCCAGAGGTGGTCACCGGTCGACCAGACCTTCCCCGCCAGGAACATGCGGCTGCCGATGCGCAGGTCGTCCGCGACCTCGCCCAGGTTCACCTCCGACCTGCCGTACAGGGGGGAGCAGTCGAACACCCTGCCGCCCGCCTGCCAGTACCGCCTGACCACCTCCTGGACACGTGCCCGGTCGGTGCGGGTGTCGAAGGTCTGAAACGTGCCGAGCCCGATCGCGGGCAGGAGCTCCTTCGTTCCCGGCACCGTACGGGTGATCAGGTCGTCGTTGTCCGCGGTGTTCTCCGCGGCGGCGGACGCGCCCGCCGGGCCCGCCACACCTGCCGCGCCCGACACCAGCGCGCCGAGCCCGCCCGCCACCACCACCTGCCGCCGCGCGGGCGACCACGAGAGATTCGTCATACGGGGATGCTGGCCCGCGGGACGCCCACGAGGCCAAGTCCGGTTCGGACCGGTCACATACCGGGCCGGAATGTGAAGCGTTCCTGCCGAGGTCAAGAAGCCGGACGAGAGCCCGGACAAGAGCAAGGTCAACCGGAGACGCGGCTGGAACGTCTCCATACGCCCGTCCCCTATCAGGAGTCACGCATGGGATATCCGCCCCAGCCGTCACCGCCGCAGGACCCGTACGGTCACGGTCCCCAGCCACCCGTGGCCCCGCCGTCGTCCCGCGACAACCGCGCCCTGATCGTGTTGCTGGCCGTCGGCGTGCCGCTGCTGCTCCTGGGCGGTGGCGCCGCCGTGGTGATGGTCCTGACGGAAACCGGCGACCGCGGGAACGGCTCGCCGAACATGGTCATGCCCTCCAGGGAGCCGCTGTCCGGCCCGCTCGGTACGGACCCGGCCACGCAACCGCTCCCGGACACCGGCATCCAGCCCCCGGCCGCGGACGTCGGCGCCCAACCCCCGGCCGGACAACCTCAGGTCGGACAGCCCCAAGCCGGACAGCCCCAAGCGGGACAGCCCCAGGCCGGACAGCCGACGGTCTCGACCGCCGCAGGGCAACCCCCGGCCGGGCAGCCGACGTCCGGAGGGCCTGCGTCCGGGCAGCCTGCCTCCGGACAACCCCAGGGCGCGGGCGGCCAGACCCCCTCCACCGCCACGGTCGGCGGCTCGCTCGCCCTCCAGGGCGTCGATCCCGGCCTGAAGCTGAACGTGACCGTGAACCGGCTGATCAACCCCGCCACCCCGGCCTCCGACTTCCTCAAGCCGAAGACGGGCGACAAGTTCGTCGCCGTGGAGGTGACGCTCGCCAACGTGGGCCAGGCCGTCTACGACGAGGCCCCCATGTTCGGCGCCCGGCTCATCGACGGCCAGAACCAGCAGTACAGCCCCAGCCTCTACCAGGTACGCGAGGGCCAGAGCTTCGGCGGGACGGCGACGATCAACGGCGGTGACTCCCGCAAGGGCGTGCTCGTGTTCGAGATCCCGCAGGCCGCGATGCCCACCAAGTTCCAGTTCGGCCTCAATGCCGGGATAGCCGCCCAGAAAGGCGAATGGACCCTCTCCTGAACGGCCGCGCCCGACATACCTTTCACGTATGCCGGTTGATCTGCGCCTGATGCGTTACGTGATCGCGGTGGCCGAGGCGGGTAGCTTCGAGGCCGCCGCCGAACGCCTGCACATGACCCAGCCTCCGCTCAGCAGGCAGATCCGCGACCTGGAGCGGGAGCTGGGCGTGGACCTGTTCCACCGGCGCCCCACGCGGCTCACGGAGGCGGGACGGGTGTTCGTGGAGGAGGCGCGCGACGTGCTGGCGAGCGCCGAGCAGGCCGTCGAGCGCACCCGCCGCGCGGCCGGGGTCGACCACGGCGCGGTACGGGTCGGGTACACGGTGACGACGGCGTTCGACGAGATGCCCAAGCTGTTCGCGGCGATGCGGGCCCGGCACCCGGGGATCCGGGTGGAGGCGCGTGAGGCGTGGGACGCCGAGCTGATCGCCGCCGCCACGGACGGCGAGCTGGACGTGCTGCTGGGCAGGCACCTGGCCGTGCCCCCGACGTGGTTGTCGGCGGTGCTGCGCCGGGAGGAGTTCGTGGTGGTCGTGGGCGCCGGGCACCGGCTGGCCGGACGCGACCGGGTGAGCCTGCGCGAGTTCCGGGGCGAGACGCTGCGCTTCTTCCCCCGCCGGTTCGCGCCGCTCTATCACGACGAGGTGCTGGCCGGGCTGCGCGGCACGGGCGAGGAGTTCGACATCTGGGAGAACCCGCTGCCGGGCCTGCGCAACCTCAACCTCAGCCTGAGCGACAGCGGATACATGCTGCTGCCGCGTTCGCTGGAGGGACGGCTCCCCGGCGGGATCGCCTGCCTGCCGCTCACCGACCGCCTGCCGCCCGTCGAGCTGCGCCTGTCCTGGGGACGCAATCCGTCTCCCGCCGCCACGGCCCTGGTCAGGACGGCCCGCAGACTCGCCAGAAGGGAAGGCTGGACGGCCGCGCCGCCCGCCCAGGACCGTACCTCGTCGACCGACCCATGAGCCCTCCCTCGGTGCCCACGCACGATTCAGCGCCCGCGCAGGATTCGGTGCCCACGCGGGATTCAGTGCCCGCGCAGGATCAGGCGTGACATGTTGCGCGAGCGATCGTGGTGGAAGGCCGCCCGATCGTTGAGCCTCGGGTACGCCACCTCGGGCACCGGCACCCCCAGGAACGCACACAGCGGCTCCCACCCGTCCCCTGGCTCGATCACCAGCAGCCGCTCGGCCGGGAGGGCCGCCCGCACCTCGGCGGAGTGCCGTTCGAAGACCTCGATGAGGTGGTCGCGCTCGTCGATGCGGCCGTCGAAGATCGGGTCGATGAAGGCGGCCTTGGCCATGCGCGGGTAGAGGGCGTAGTCGGGGGCCCGCCACTCCACCAGCCGCCGGATCACCCGTCGGCGCACCGGCAACCGCCCCCGCTGCTCCAGAGCGCTGCGGAAGATGGTCTGGCTGATGCTGTCGTACCAGTGGGCGGGGTCGCGGACGGTGAGGACGACCTTGGCCTCGGGATAGTGGACGGCCAACTCCCGCCAGTAAGCGGAGGTGGGCCAGTCGACCGCCGACCGGAACCCGGCGAACAGCGTGTCCCAGTCGCGCGAGCGTCCCTCGGCGATCTCGAGCCACTGCCTGACCCGGTACGGCTCCTCCATGACCGACGCCATGTGGTAGCAGGGCCCGAAGCCCAGCAGTTCGAGCGCGGCCTGCAGAGACCTCGTCCCCGTGCGGCCGAACCCCGCGCCGATGACCTCCATCCGAACTCCCCCTTCCCGCACCACCCCTGAACGCGCGCCACCCCTGAACGCGCACTGCCACCGGACGCGGTACCTCCTCCGAACGCGCCCCCTGACGCGCACCACCTCCGAACAGGCACCATCCCCCGAACCGGCACCGCCCTCACCCAGCACCCTCCCCGATCCGGCACAACTTCATCCGGCACGACTTCATCCAGTTCATCCGGCGCTGTCTCTTTTCCGGCGCAACCACCGTTCCGGCACCGTCTCCAACTCCGTCCCGGAATCCAGCGCGGCCCCGGAATCCAGCGCGGCTCCCGGTCCGGTGCGGCTCCCGTAGTCCGGCGCGATCCCGGAAAGCAGGCGCGGCCCCGAAGTCGGACACGGCCCTGGAGTCCGACGCGGCCCCGGAATCCGGCGCGGCCCCGGAAAGCAGGCGCGGCCCCGAAGCCCGGCGCGGTCCCGAAGTCGGACACGGTCCCGAAGTCGGACACGGCCCTGGAGTCCGACACGGCCCCCGGAATCCGGCGCGGCCCCGGAAAGCAGGCGCGGCCCCGAAGTCCGACGCGGCCCCGAAGTCGGACACGGTCCCGAAGTCGGACACGGCCCTGGAGTCCGACACGGCCCCCGGAATCCGGCGCGGCCCCGGGAAGGCGGCACGGTCCCGGGAAGGCGGGACGGGGCCCAGGGCGCTGGGTGATCGTCCGGAAGGTGGTGGACGGCCGCGCCGAAATCCGGAACCGGCCCGAGAGGTATCAGCGCCTGTCAGGCGGGTAGGCGGGAGCGCATGCGGATCCAGGACCGGTTTTCACCGAGGACGAGCAGCGCGGCGACCCCGACGCCCGCCCACCCACGCCGCGCCGCTCAGGCGGCCGCCAGCGGCTCACCCGCGAACCTCCCTCAGCCGCACCTCGCCCGGATGCGGGCACGACGTCACACCACTTCACATTCACCCGAACACGGACACGAACCCGGCCCCGCTCAGATCTTCCGAGCCCCGGCGTGACGCGCGCCCGGGGCATCACCCGCGTCACGTCGCACAAAGATCGAAAGGCCGCCCTCCATGTCTGGAGATGCGGCCTCTGACCTGCTGGTGGGCGATACTGGGATCGAACCAGTGACCTCTTCGGTGTGAACGAAGCGCTCTCCCGCTGAGCTAATCGCCCGCCCTGTCGGCCCTCGCGGTTCCGACGGGGAAAACCATACCGCACTCCGGCACGTACGGCGAAACCATTAGCCGCTCCGGCCCCCCGGGAGGCCCGGCTAGAGGGATTCGGGTGAAACGCGGCGGTTGCCCACCGGCACGGCGGGCGCGTGGCATACCATCGTCGTGTCCCGGAAGGCATCGGCCACGATCTTTTGACGAGAAACGTTCATGGACGACGTCTCCGGGGCAGGCTCCACAGCACGCAAAACCCTTGCAAATAGGACCCGATTGATGCCGTTTAGCCTGCTAGATGCCTAAATGTCCGGCTGTGATGTGCGTTACAGAAGGCCGTAGGAGCGGAATCTTTCCTACAGGTTTCTTCGTTCCGCGTCATAGCTCAGGACGAAGTCCGTCAGAGCAGTGAAAGCCCCGAAGAGGGGACCTACGACGAAAAGGTTTGGCTGACGATGAACAGCACCACCGTCTCCGCCGAGCTTGGCCTTCGGCTTGTGGTCCCCGACCGTACAACCGTCCCCCTGCTCGCCGGACTGAGTTACACAGCCGACGACCCGTACGCCATCCGCATGGCCTTCCACGTAGGGAACGACGAGCCGGTCGAGTGGATCTTCGCCCGCGAGTTGCTGACCGTCGGCATCGTGCGCCGGGTCGGTGACGGCGACGTGCAGGTCTGGCCCGCACGCGCCGACGGCGAGCGCACGCTGCACATCAGTCTCACGTCGCCGTTCGGGCAGGCGCTCTTCGAGGTGCCGCTGGCCCCGCTCACCGAGTTCCTGCACCGCACCTACGAGAAGGTGCCGGCGGGACGCGAGACCGACTACATGGACCTCGACGCCGAGCTGACCAACATGCTCTGGCCGTCCTAGCGGCCCGCCCGCGCAGCAGCCGTCCGGCGATCTCCCGAAGGAGAGCCGGACGTGATCATGCAAGGGGAGGCTCCGCCCCCGGAGCCTCCCGTTCGCCACAAGCGCACCCGCCCGGCGCCCGAGGCACCTCCGCCTGACGCCGGGCGCGAACGCGCCTTCCGCGCCCGGAGCACACCGCACCGGTGCCGGGGCATCGCCGGTCACAGCCGACGGTGACACCGGACCCGGCGGACACGCGGGACAGACACCGGGCTCGGCGAGCGCCGGTCAGACATCAGGCTCGGCGGACGCACGGGACAGGCACCGGACCCGGCGGACGCGCGGGGCAGGGTCGCCGGTTACACCGGGCACAGCGGACGCGACCGCCGGTGGCACCGGGCTCGGCGGGCGCGCGGGTCAGGACGGGAGCGACTCCAGCACCTCGCGCATGCGGGCGATCTCGATGCTCTGCCCCGAGGACACGTCCTTGGCCAGCAGCCGCATGCGATGATCGCGTCCACCGGTCAGCTCCTCCCCCGCCATCTTCACCGCCCCCTCGTGGTGCCTGGTCATGAGCCGCAGGAACAGGCGGTCGAAGGCGGCCCCTCGCGCCGCGCGCAGCGCGTTCAGCTCCTCCTGCGTGGCCATCCCGTACGCCGCCGCCCCCTCATGGGCGTGCCCGTCCGGGACCTGGCGGCCCAGCCCTTCCAGCCACGCGGTCATGGCCTTGACCTCCGGGGTCTGCGCGGCGGCGATCTGGCGGGCTAAGGCGCGGACGGCCGAGGTGGTCGTACGGGCCTCCACCAGGGACGTCATCTCCAGAGCCTGCCGATGGTGCGGGATCATGCCCTCGGCGAACCGGACGTCCGCGGCCACCGCGGAGTCGGGAGTCTGCCCGACCCGCTCCCCGGGCGTCGCCGTACGGGCGGGCTCGCCCGGCCCGCCCGGTACGATGACCGGCGCACCCGTACCGACCGGGGACGGCCCCTCGGGCGCAGCGGGTTGCTGGGAGCAGCCAACAAGCGCAAATGTCGCCATAACTGTGATGATTGCCGTACGCGACCCATAACCTGCTGACATAGCTTCCATAGTGGGCTACGAGACAAAGGGGATGCGCGTTGATCTCTGCCAAGTTGCGCGGAGCGTTGCTGTGTTCGGTGCTGCTGCTGGCGTCCGCCTGCGCCGCGGAGCCACCGGCCATCGGCGAGCAGACTCCCGCAGCCTCCCCGCAGGAGACCGGCGCTTCCGGCGGCACGATCACCACGGGTGACGTGACGACGAGTTCGAACGTCAAGCACGTCGCCAACGTACCGCGCACCGCCCCGTTCGACGGCGCCGACGACCTCGGCACCGACCTGGCCTTTCAGGGCGACTACGCCTATGTGGGCAACTTCGGCGGCTTCGGGATCTACGACATCAGCGACCCGGCCGCCCCTCGGATCGTCAGCCAGGTGTCCTGCCCCGCGCAGCAGAACGACGTGACCATCTACGGCGATCTCCTGGTCCTGTCGATCGACGAGCCCCGCGGCGGCGCGGAGTGCGACTCCCCCGACGGCCAGGAGTGGGAGGGCCTGCGGATCTTCGACGTGAGCGACAAGGCGAGCCCCAGGTACGTCGGCGCCGTGCAGACCGACTGCGGCTCGCACACCCACACGATGGTCCCCGCTGGGGAGACCCTCTACGTCTACGTCTCCTCGCCGGGCCCCGAGCCGGACTCGCCGACCTGCGCGCCGCCGCACGAGCTGATCCAGGTCGTGGAGATCCCCATGGACTCCCCGGAGTCCGCCAAGATCGTGGCGAAGCCGAACATCTTCCCGGAACGCGAGAGCTCCGAATACTCCTCCGGCTGCCACGACATCACCGCCTACCCCGAGAAGAACCTGGCCGCGGCCGCCTGCTTCGGCGACGGCGTGCTGCTCGACATCTCCGACCCGGTCGCGCCCAAGGTGGTCCAGCAGCTCACCGACACCGAGAACTTCCAGATCTGGCACTCCGCGACGTTCAACAACGACGGGACGAAGGTCGTCTTCAGCGACGAGCTGGGCGGCGGCGGCCAGGCCACCTGCGACCGCAACACCCCGGGCACCAAGGGCGCGAACGCCGTCTACGACCTGATCAACGGCAAGCTGGAACGGCGCGGCTACTTCAAGATCCCCCGGGAGCAGCAGCCGGACGAGAACTGCGTGGCCCACAACGGCTCCCTGATCCCGGTGCCGGGCAAGGACGTCATGGTCCAGTCGTGGTACCAGGGCGGCGTGTCCATCTGGGACTTCACCGACTCGGCCGCCCCCAAGGAGATCGGCTTCTTCGAACGCGGCCCGTACGGGGGCGGCGGCATCGCCGGTTCCTGGTCGGCGTACTACTACAACGGCTACATCTACTCCAGCGACATGACCCGGGGCCTGGACGTCCTGCAGATCAACGACCCGCTCACTGACCCGGCCAAGCAGGTCGAGATGGACGACTTCAACGTCCAGACCCAGAAGTCCTACTGATCGGGACGGCAGCGCGCGCCATTCCCGGATGAAGCAGGAAATACTCGGCGGACCACACCAGAAACAACAACCACAAGAGCATCGGGAAAAGCAGGTGAGCGGCTTGTCCGCACACCCCTCGGGGAAAGCGGGAAAGGCACGCCGAGACGGCCTGCACCGATCGCCGATCTCCCCCCATTTCCCGCTCTCCGCAGATTCGGGTGAATCCGCGCGAGCAGCGTAAAACCTCGCTTTTCCCCCAACTCACCGCCGAACCCGGAAATGTCCAGCGAATCAAGTGCGCCTGGCGGGAGGGCGCCGGAGATGCCCTTCCGCCAGTTCGGCGACGTGAGCGAACGCGCCGCTCACGGGTTGAGGTCGGCGGCGGCGCGCTCGGCGAAGACCCGCATGGCCTTGGCGGTGATCGGGCCGGGGGCGACGGGCAGCTCGGTGTCGTCGACCACGCCGATCGGCTGGATGTCGCGGGTGGTGGAGGTGAGGAACGCCTCCTCGGCCTCGTACAGGGCCTGGAGGGGCACGTCGATCTCCTCGCCGCCGCACCATTCGAGCACCAGCGCCCGGGTGACGCCGGCCAGGCAGCCCGCCTCCAGGGTGGGGGTGAGCAGGCGGCCGTCGCGCACGATGAAGATGTTGGAGCCGGTGCCCTCGCACAGGTTGCCGGCGAGGTTGCCGAAGATGGCCTCGCCGCCGCCGCGCCTCTTGGCGTGCAGGAGGGCCTTGGCGTTGTCGCCGTAGGAGGTGCTCTTGACGCCCGACAGGGCGCCGCGCTCGTTGCGGGGCCAGGGGACGACGGCGACGTTCGCGGTGCCGGGGAAGGGCTTCTGCTCGTCCACGATGACGACGGACGTGGTGCCCTGGTCGCCGCGGTCGGAGCCGAGCGGGCCGGGGCCGCTGGTGTAGGTGACGCGGATGCGGCCCAGCTCCCAGGCGGGGGCGGCGGCCAGGAGCCCGGCGATGCCGTCGGCGATGGCCTCGACGTCGGGCTCGGGCAGGTCCATGCGCTGGGCGGAGAGCGTGAGCCGGTCGAGGTGCCGGGTGAGCGCGAACGACTTCCCGTTCACGATCTTGATGGTCTCGAACACGCCGTCGCCGACCATCAGCCCGTGGTCGAACACCGAGACAGTGGCCTGCGCGGGGTCGAGCAGCTCGCCGTTGACCCAGACAGGGATGTTCATTCAGACTCCTCCTGTGGATGCCAGCGCGATCAGCCTGGCTGCTTTGAGTTCGGTCTCGAGCCACTCGCCCTCGGGGTCGCTGCCCCAGGTGATGCCCGCGCCCGTGCCGAACCGGATCTCGCCGTCGCCGTGAGCCGGTGCCGAGATCCAGAATGTTCTGATGCCTACGGCCAGCGCCGCCCTGCCTCGGTCGGCGTCCACCCAGCCCACCGCTCCACAGTACGGGCCCCGGGGGGCTGGTTCGAGCTCATCGATGATCCGCAGTGCGGACGACTTGGGCGCGCCCGTGACAGATCCGGGCGGGAAAGTGGCCGCGAACAGCTCCGGCCAACCCGCCCCCGGCGCGAGCCGGGCACGGACTGTGGAGACGAGGTGGACAAGCCCCGGGTGCTCCTCGACCCGGCACAACGACGGCACCTCGACCGTGCCGACCTCCGCGACCCGGCCGAGGTCGTTGCGCACGAGATCGACGATCATGACATTCTCCGCGTAGTCCTTCTCCAGCAGGTCGTCCGCGGTCGCGCCGGTGCCCTTGATCGGCCGGCACTCCACGACGTCGCCGTCACGCGACAGGAAGAGCTCGGGCGAGGCCGACACCACGCTCAGGCCGGGGACGCGGATCACGCCCGCGTAGGGCGCCGGGTTGCCCTCGGCCAGCCTGTCCGCCAGGGCGAGCGGGTCGGCGTCGGGCGGCACGGGCGCGGTCAGGATCCGGCAGAGGTTGGCCTGGTAGACCTCTCCGCGCTCGATGTGGTCGCGGATGGTGCGCACGCCTCGCTCGTACGCGGCCCGATCGAGGCTGCTGCGCCACTGGTCGGGGCGGGGGCCGCGCCACGGGGCCGAGGGAGTGGGCAGGGGCGCGCGGCGCACCCGGTCGAACCGGGCACACGTGACCTTGCCCTCGTAGTCGACGACGACGGCCCACCAGCCCTCGCCGTCGAGCGCGGCCAGGTCGGAGGTCACGTCACGCAACCCGGTGGCGAGAACGCCGTTTAAATGGGCGAAACCGTCGTACACGTCTTCCATTGTCCCAGCATCTCGACCAGCTCCAGCGCGGCGGGCAGTGGCGTCTCGGGCAGAGCCGCGTACACCTTGCGTGCGGGGGCCGTGCCCCTGAGGGGTTTGAGCACCACGTCGCCCGGTACGGCGCGCGCCGCCAGCTCCGGCACCAGCGTCACCCCGAGCCCGGCGGCGACGAATCCAAACTTTCCCGACCATTCGGCCACGCGTAGCCCGCTGCGCGGGGTGAACCCGGCCGCCGCGCACGCCCGTACCAGCAGGGTCGGCTGGCCGCGCGGGGCGGCCTCGATCCAGGTCTCCCCGGCCAGGTCGCGCAGGTCCACGCCAGGTTCGGCGGCCAGCCGGTGCCCGGCGGGCAGGGCGACGAACAGCCGGTCGTCACGCAGCGGCACCGTACGCGCGTCCTCATCGGGCAACCCCGCCGGATAGTCGCTGATCACGGCCACGTCGAGGGCCCCGGCACGCAGCCGCTCGACCAGGTGGCCGCTGAGCCCCTCGGTCAGCCGCAGCTCCACCCCCGGGCGGCGGCCCGCGAACCGCTTGAGCGCCCCCGGCACCAGGTCGACGTTCGCGGTGGCGAACGAGCCCACGCGCAACGTCCCGCCCCGCCCGCCGTGGATGGCGGCCAGCTCCTCGCCCGCGCGTTCGAGCCGGTCGAGGACGGCGACGGCGTGCCGGTGCAGCGCCGCCCCCGCGGGCGTCAGGCGTACGCCGCGGGCCAGGCGCTCGAACAGCGGCCCGCCCGCGGCGCGTTCGAGCGCGGCGACGCGGCGGGAGACCGCCGACTGGGTGTAGCCGAGCAGCTCGGCGGCGGCGGTGAACGAGCCGCCGCGGGCGACCTCGTCGAAGAGCCGCAGCGCGCCGGTGTCCAAGGCATTCGCGTCAAGCATGGCTGGTATGCAATCTAGTCGGTGGTGGAATACCTCACTGTACGCTTCACTGGCGCACATGAATCCGATTGCATTTCTGGGACAGGGACGCATGGGCGTCCCCATGGCCCGGCGGCTCGTGGCCGCCGGGCACGAGGTGACGACGTGGCAGCGTGCCGACGGCGTGCCGGTCGCGACCGCGGTGGAGGGCGCCGAGCTGGTCATCACCATGCTCAGCGACCCGGCGGCGGTGCGCGAGGTGCTGACGGCGGCGCTGCCGGGGCTGCGGCCGGGGGCGACGGTGGTGGAGATGTCCACGATCGGGCCGGAGGCGGTGCGCGAGCTGCGCGCGCTGCTGCCGCCCTCGGTGGCGCTGGTGGACGCGCCCGTGCTGGGCAGCGTGGGCCCGGCCGCCGACGGCACGCTGACCGTGCTGGCCGGGGGCGACGTGACGGGGTGCCGCGCGGTGTTGTCGGTGTTCGGACGGGTACGCGAGCTCGGGCCGCTCGGCTCCGGCGCGGCCATGAAGATCGCCGTCATGAGCGCGCTCGTGCCCGCCCAGGTACTGCTGGCGGAGACGTACGCGTACGGGGAGGCGCACGGCGTGGACCGCGACGCCCTGGCCGGCGTGCTCGCGGCCACCCCGCTGGGCCCGCTGGCCGAACGGCTGCGGACGCCCTCGCAGGAGACCCGGTACTCACTCGCCCACGCCGCCAAGGACCTGGAGCTGGGCGCGTGGGCAGGTGCCTCGATGGCCACCGCGGCCAGGGCCAGACTGCAGGAGGCGAAGGCGGCCGGGCTGGGCGGGCGCGACGTGACGGCGATCGCCGAGCACGTCGCCGGGCCGGTCGGCGGCGGGCCCGGCAGTCGGGCCGTGCCGCTCAACCTCCCGGCGATCCCCGCCACGAACGGCGCCTACTCGCACGCCGTCCGCGTCGGCGACATGCTCTACGTCTCCGGCCAGGCCGCCTTCGACGAGCGGGGCGAGGTGGTCGGCGACTCCATGACCGTCCAGGCCGAGCACGTCTTCCAGGTCATCTCGCGCATCCTCGCCGACCAGGGGGCGACGTTCGAGGACGTGGCCTTCATCAGGACGTACCTGACGGACATGGAGGACCGGGTCGAGTACCGGGAGGTGCGCAGCAAGTACATCACCGGCACACCTCCGGCCAGCACGACCGTGGAGGTGTCGAAGCTGTTCATGCCGGGGCTGCGCCTGGAGGTGGACCTCATCGTCGCCCTGCCCGCCCGCTGACCTTCCTGGCTCAGGACCTGACGGTCAGGCGAGCGGCCCGGTGACCGACTCCGCCGCCGCCACCACACCGCCCTCGGCCACGAGCCGGACGGCGGAGTCGATCTCCGGGGCCAGGTAGCGGTCGGGGCCCGGCGCGGGCACGGTCTCGCGCAGGGCCCTGACCACGGCGGCCGTCGCTGGCGCGGGCTCCAGCGGGGCCCGCAGGTCGAGCGCGCGGGCGGCGGTGAGCACCTCGACGGCCAGCACCCGGGTCAGCCCGTCGACGGACCTGCGCAGCTTGCGCGCCGCCGACCAGCCCATCGAGACGTGGTCCTCCTGCATCGCCGAGCTGGGGATGGAGTCGACGCTCGCGGGCACGGCCAGCCGCTTGAGCTCGGAGACGATGGCCGCCTGGGTGTACTGGGCGATCATGTGGCCGGAGTCGACGCCGGGATCGTCGGCCAGGAACGCGGGCAGGCCGTGGTTGCGGGCCACGTCCAGGAACCGGTCCGTACGGCGTTCGGACATCGAGGCCAGGTCGGCGGCCACGACGGCGAGGAAGTCCAGCACGTACGCGAGGGGCGCGCCGTGGAAGTTGCCGTTGGACTCCACCCGGCCGTCGTCCAGCACCGCCGGGTTGTCGACGGCGCTGGCCAGCTCCCACCCCGCCACGGTGGCCGCGTGCGCGATCGTGTCGCGGGCGGCCCCGGCCACCTGGGGAGCGCAGCGCAGGGAGTAGGCGTCCTGGACGCGGGTGCAGGCCGTGGGGTCGCGGTGGCTGGCCATGATGCCGGAGTCGCGCAGGACCTTGGTCATGTTGGCGGCCGACCGCGCCTGGCCCGGATGCGGCCGCAGCGCCTGCAGCTCGGGGGCGAACACGCGGTCGGTGCCCAGCAGCCCCTCCACGCTCATCGCGGCGCTCACGTCGGCGGTCCTGACGAGCCCGGTCAGGTCGTGGATGGCCAGGATGAGCATGCCGAGCATGCCGTCGGTGCCGTTGATCAGGGCCAGGCCCTCTTTCGCGGCCAGCTCGACGGGGTCGATCCTGGCCTGCTTGAGCGCCTCGGCGGCCGGGCGCACGGTGCCCGAGGCGTCTCGTACGACGCCCTCGCCCATGAGGGTGAGCGCCACGTGGGCCAGCGGCGCCAGGTCGCCGGAGCAGCCGAGGCTGCCGTACTCGTAGACGATCGGGGTGATGCCGGAGCTGATCAGCGCGGCGAGGGTCTTGGCGGTGGTCGGCCTGATGCCGGTGTGGCCGGTGGCCAGGGTGTGCAGGCGCAGCAGCATGAGCGCGCGCACCACCTCGGTCTCCACCTCGGGGCCGCTGCCGGCCGCGTGCGAGCGCACCAGCGAGCGCTGGAGCTGGGCGCGCAGCGCCGGGTCGATGTGCCGGGTGGCCAGCGCGCCGAACCCCGTCGAGATGCCGTACGCGGGCACGGGGCTCTCGGCCAGTTCGTCCACCCGCTGGCGGGCCGCCGAGATGGCGGCGACGGCGTCGTCGGTGAGCTGGACGGGGGCCCCGTGGCGGGCCACCCTGATCACGTCGTCGAAGGTCAGAGGCTCTGGACCGACGTTCACGACTCCGTTGTCGCGCATGGTGCGTCTCTCTCGCTTAGGTAACCGGCGTAACCGATGTTAGCCCCTTACCGGAGAAGAGAGCCGCCAGCCCCTCCCTCCCCTCCTCGGTCAGGACGACCGCCCTGGGCACGTTCCCCCGCCGGTACCATCCGCGCTCGAACAGCACCTCCGTGATCGCCGCCCCGAGCGCCCCGCCGAGATGCGGCCTGCGCTCGGTCCAGTCGAGGCATTCGGGGGCGAAGCGCCGGCGCGACCTCCGTACGCCCGCGACGTCCACGCCCAGGCCCGACAGCAGCCGCTCCCCCGCGCCGGTCAGGTCGTGGCCGTCGAGGTAGCCGCCCTCCCTGAGCCGGTCGAGCAGCCCCACCCCGGCCCGCCCGGCCAGGTGGTCGTAGCACGTACGCGCCTCCTCCAGGAGCCTGGCCTGCCGTGACTGGCGCAGGGAACGCACGGGTGGGCGCGCGCTCACCCTGGCCAGCACCTCCAGCACCTCGGCCACCTCGTGACCGGCCAGGCGGTAGTAGCGGTGACGGCCCTGGCTCACGACGTCCACGAGCCGGCCGTCCAGCAGCCTGGCCAGGTGGGCGCTCGCGGTGGCCGCGCTCACCCCGGCCATCCTGGCCAGCTCTCCCGCCGCCAGCGCCCGCCCGCCGAGCAGCGCGGTGAGGATCGCGGCCCGCGTGGGGTCGGCGATCAGCGCGGCGACGGGCGCGATGTCGGCGTCACGGACGATGTACTCCATGTCTCCGACGGTAGTGCGGCGACATTTCGGCGACGGTCGAAGGGTCGGTGGATCGGGCGCCGGCCGGAGGGTCAGCGCTTGCCCAGCGCGTTCCTTATCAGGTCGCGGGCCCGGTCCATGAGCGCGATGGGCGTGCCCACGAGCACGTTCATGGCCACCGACTCCGTACCCGGGTGCGGGCGCGTCGGGGCCAGCGACTCGGCCGCCCGCACCGCCGCCGCCATGGCCCGCCGCTCGGCCGTGGAGGTGTGGGCGCGCAACTTGGCGAACTCGTAGCGCTCCTCGCTGCGGGCGTGCGCGGTGACCGCCGTACGCAGCACGGCCAGGCCCTCCCAGAAGTCCGGATGGTCCACGCCGGCCTTGTGCAGGTCGAGGAGCATGCGCTTGGCCTTGTTCTCCTCGGTCAGGCGGTCGGCCACCACGTCCTGGCCGTTGTCGAGCTTCCTGCGCGCGTATGGGTGGACGATCTCCTCCTCGGCGGTCTCGTGCACGCACAACGCGCGCGTCAGCCGTTCGAACGCCTCTTCGGCCTTGTCGGGAGCCGCCTGCTCCACTTCGTCGAACAGGTCCCTGATCCGGCCGTGCTGGGCCATGAGCAGCTCGATGACATCATGTTCAGCCACGTGAGCGCCCTACCCCGGCGGCGGTCCCGCACGCGCGCTCTTACCGAACGCGGGCCCTTCACGCACCGAACGTGGAGGTTGCCCGGCCGGGCCACGGGTACGCGCAGCGGCATGGCCTTCGACCCACTCCTGGAGCGGGGAATCCCGCTGGACGAGCAGCTACGCGGCTGGCGGGAGCTGAACGTCACGCCGATCGACCCCGACCACGCCGACCCGTACACGCGATGCCGGATCATCACCATGAACGGGATCGAGTCGGAGGCCGTGCAGTTCGGTCACCAGCTCGCCCGCCACTGCCCCGACCTGGAGATCAAGCAGCACCTGGCCCAGGTGCGCGCCGTCGAGGCCCAGCAGCAGAAGGCGGTCAACTGGCTGCTGCCCGGCGCGGCCTCGGTGCTGGAGACCACCGTCGCCCACGAGCAGACCGTCGTCGACCTGACCGCCTGGGTGGCCCGCATGGAGCCCGCACCCCACCTCAGGCAGGCGTACGAGTTCGGCCTGCTGGAGCACGTCGACCACCTCTACCGCGTCGCCAACCTGTACGAGCTGATCGAGCACCGCGAGGCCGAGAAGATCGTCGACTACCTCACCGAGGTCATCCCGGGCCGCCCCACCTACCTCCAGCACCGCGACCCGACGGACAACGTCCGCCGCCCCTACGACCGCGGCGTCACAGAACCGCTCTCACGGCTGCACGCGCTGACGATCACGGCGGTCGAGCAGCAGATCATGACCTACACCATGAACCTCGGCCCCACCTTCATGGAGCCCGTCGCGCGCCGGTTCTACCAGGAGATCGCCCTGGTCGAGGAGGCGCACGTCACGCACTACGAGTCGCTGATGGATCCGTGCGAGAGCTGGTGGGAGATGCTGCTCAACCACGAGTACAACGAGTGCTACCTGTACTACTCGTTCATGGAGACCGAGCCGGACCCCGGGGTGAAGGGCCTCTGGGAGCTGCACCTCGCCATGGAGCTGGAGCACCTGCGGCTGGCCGCCGAGCTGTTCAGGCGGTTCGACGGCCGCGACCCCGACCAGGTGCTCGCGCCCGCGCTGCCGCCGCCGGTGACGTTCGAGCCGAACACGTCGTACATCCGCGACCTGCTGGCCGCCCAGACCGACGTCACGACCCTGGGAACGGGGTACGTGCAGGAGGCGCACGAGCGGTTCGAGCGGGCACAGCGAGCGATCATGGGCGGCGAGCGGGCGCCTTCCGAACGGGTCGTCGAGGACAACCGGGCGATCTCCGGACAGGACTACCGCCTGGAGACCGAGGAGTCGCGCCGCCCGCACGCGACCCGGGCGGGCATACGCGCGTGACCTGGGCGGGCGTAATTGAGTTTGGGGACTCAGCCAGGATTCGCTAGAGTTCTCTCGTCGCCCCGGCTCGCAAACGAGGCGCACGCGGAAGTGGCTCAGTGGTAGAGCATCACCTTGCCAAGGTGAGGGTCGCGGGTTCGAATCCCGTCTTCCGCTCGGAGCTTCCGGCTCGGTGGCGTGGCCGAGAGGCGAGGCAGCGGCCTGCAAAGCCGTCCACACGGGTTCGAATCCCGTCGCCACCTCTGCAAGGACGATTAGCTCAGCGGGAGAGCGCTTCCCTGACACGGAAGAGGTCACTGGTTCAATCCCAGTATCGTCCACCACCTCCCTTTCTCAGGGAGATCCGGGCCCCAGCTCACGGCAGACGCCGAGAGTCTGGGGCTTCTTGGCGTCCCGGGCGTCACCGCCGGCCGGCCTGGGGCCGCTTTCCGGCCTCCCCGGCGATGCCCACGGACGGACCGGTGGCCGCGCGCCGCACAGTGCACGACGAATCCGCGTGGCTACTGTGGATCCGCACGCCGGAGGAGGTCACGTGGGTATGGGCAACGGGCGGACGTCCGGGCCGTCTGAGCAGGAGGACGTGCTCGGGGCCGAGTGGGGAACGCATCGGCCTGCGGTCTTCGGCGTGGCCTACCGGCTGCTGGGGAGTGTGGCCGATGCCGAGGACGTGGCCCAGGACGTGTGGCTGCGGGCGGCCGGAGCGGATCTGCGGGACGTCGGTGATCTGCGGGCCTGGCTGGTCACGGTGGCCGCGCGCCGGTCGTACGACATCCTCAAGAGCGCCCGCTTCCGCCGCGAGAGCTACGTCGGGCCGTGGTTGCCGGAGCCGTTGTTGACGGGGCCGGACGCGTCGGAGCCGGTCCTGGTCGATGAGTCCGTCAGCTCGGCGATGCTGCTGATCATGGAGGAGCTGAGCCCGCCCGAGCGGGTGGCCTTCGTCCTGCACGATGTCTTCGGTCTTGGGTTCGACCGGGTCGCCGAGGTGCTGGCCGTCTCCGTGCCGGGTGCCCGGCAGCTCGCCTCGCGGGCGCGGCGGCGGGTGGCCGAGGCGAAGCAGGCCACGCCGCAGGCGCCGAGGGCGGAGCGTGACCGCGTGCTCGCGATCTTCCGCGCCGCGTACGAGGCCGGCGACCTGGCCGGTCTGGTCAGGCTCCTGCACCCGGACGCCGTCTATGTCACCGACGGCGGCGGCAAGACCGCCGCGGCGCGCAAGCTCATCCACGGTGGTGAGCGCGTGGCCGAGGTGATGGTGCGCGTGGGGCACCAGTGGCGTCCGGACCGGATCGACCTCGTCGAGGTCGGCGGCGAGCCGGCGCTCGTCTTCCACCGGGCGGGCCGGGTCTACTCCGTGGACACGGTGCAGATCACCGACGGTCTCATCACCGCGTACCGCCGGGTCATCAACCCGGACAAACTTTCTCACGTCTGAGCCGTCACGTCCCGTGGGGTCACCTCGTCTCCCTGATGAGAACGCGAACGGGACATGTGCGTCCGTCGAAGTCGCTCCAGGTAAGGACTGTCATGCAAGCCATCACTGTTCAGGACCGTGACGCCGGTCTCGCCGGGCTGTCCCTGTCAGACGTGCCCTACCCGCACGCGGCCGAGAACGACGTCATCGTTCGGGTGCACGCCGCGGGCTTCACCCCCGGAGAGCTGGACTGGCCGGGCACCTGGACCGATCGCGCGGGCCGCGACCGGACGCCGAGCGTGGTCGGGCACGAGCTGTCGGGTGTCGTCGAAGAGCTGGGATTCGGCACCACCGGCCTGAGCGTCGGCCAGCGGGTGTTCGGCCTTGCCGACTGGACCCGCGACGGCACGTTCGCCGAGTACACCGCGGTGGAGGCCCGCAACCTCGCGCCGTTGCCGGCGGACATCGACCACACGGTGGCAGCGGCGCTGCCCATCTCCGGGCTGACCGCCTGGCAGGGCCTCTTCGACCACGGCCGCCTCACCACGGGCCAGACCGTCCTGATCCACGGCGCCGCCGGCGGCGTCGGCTCGATCGCGGTGCAGCTCGCCCGCGAGGCCGGCGCCCGTGTCATCGGCACCGGCCGGTCCGGCAACCGGGACAGGGCGCTCGCACTCGGCGTCGACGCCTTCCTCGACCTGGAGACCGAGAGGCTGGAGGACGCCGGCGCGGTCGATGTCGTGTTCGACGTGATCGGCGGGGACATCCTCGACCGCTCGGCCGCCCTGGTGCGGGCCGGCGGCACACTCGTCACCATCGCCATGCCGCCCAAGATCCGTCCCACCGACGGGCGGGCCGTCTTCTTCGTGGTCGAACCCGACCGCGCCCGGCTCACCGACCTCGCCACGCGGCTGAGGGACGGACGACTCAAGCCGATCGTCGACGCCGTGCGGCCACTCGCCGAAGCACCCGCCGCATTCGCCCCCGCCACGCGCGTCCCCGGTAAGACGATCATCCGCGTCACCGAAGACCGAACAGGAGACTCCTTGTGATCACCATGCGGATCGCCGGCGGCCTGCCGACCATCGCCACACCGGCCGGAGCCACCGGCCCCGCCGCCTCGGCCCAGCCCACCCACGCCACACCATGACCACCGCTCAGCGCGTCAACATCGGCAAGCGGCACCCGGCCGCCTACAGGGCCCTCATCGCCCTGTCGGCGGAGGTGGAACAGGCCGCCGCCGCGGCGGGCCTCGATCCGCTGCTGGTCGAGCTGCTGAAGATCCGCACCTCCCAGATCAACGGCTGCGCGTTCTGCCTGCGCATGCACACGCGCGACGCTCTCAAGAAGGGCGAAAGCCCCGACCGGATCGCCGTCCTGCCCGGGTGGGAGGAGACCGGCTACTTCTCCGAGACCGACCGCGCCGCCCTCCGCCTGGCCGAGGCGATCACGTACGTCTCGGACGGGCACGTCAGCGACGAGGACTACAACGTCGCCGCGGCCGTACTCACGCCGGACCAGGTCTCGGCAGTCGCCTGGCTGGTGACCGTGATGAACGCCTTCAACCGCGTCGCGATCACCAGCCGGTACCCCGTCGGCGGCTGACCTCGACCACCCCACGAACCCCGCGCAGCGAGCACACCAGCCGGACGTCGCCGAGGAGTGGGTGACCGTCGCCGGCGGCCCCACCGGATCGGTCCAGGCCCGCATCGTCCGCCCTGCCGACGCTCAGGGCGTGCTGCCGGTGATCGCGCCCAGATCACCGCCTCCCCGCTGCGCGCCACCACCGAGCAGCTCGCGGGCCTGCCCCCGGCCCTGGTCATCACCGCCGAGGCCGCCATCACCCAGGCCATCACCACGCTGCGCCACGTTCTGGGCACCGGCTGACCAGGCGGCGCTCCTCGGTCCCTGCCTGGCCGCGCGGCGGCGGCGCCTGTCCGTCCAGGGAGTTCCGGCGTCCTGGTCCTCCCTGGCCTGGGTGGCTTGGTCGAGTGGGGGTTCTGGGTGACGATCAGCACATGGACGCTCTGGAGATCGCCGACCGGTTGGAGATCATCGACCTGCTGGGCCGCTACACCCACGCCATCGACTCCGGCCGGTGGGAACTGCTCGACGAGGTGTTCAGCCGGGACGCGGTCATCGACTACAGCTCATCGGGCGGCATCAGGGGCACCCGCGACGAGGTCAAGGCGTGGCTGGCCGAGGTGCTGGCGCACTGGCCGGGGCGTCTGCACCTCGTGGGCGCCGCCCGTATCGACTTCGCGGACGGCCAGGCCAGGGTGAGCGCCCCCTTCACCGACACCCTGGCGCCGACGCGCGAGATGGCGGCCGCGCGTACCGAAGGGTTCCTGCACGGCGGTGGCTGGTATCACCACCGGCTGCGGCGCACGCCCGGCGGCTGGCGCAGCATCGAGCTGGTGGAGGAGCAGAGCTGGCGCACCGCCCGGTGAAGCGCGGGCCGATCGTGGCGGGCCGGTGCCGTCGTCGGGCCGCTACCGGCTGCTCGCCGGACAGCGCCTGACTGGCCCACTGCGGTATCTCCGGGATGGCCTCGGCGTCGGACGGGTGTGCCGCCCGGGGTAGGCGTCCGGATTTCAGATAGCGCACATGCTTGGTGGATGACCGGCGAACCACCCAGCGATCTGATCCGCAGCGTCTCTCGCGCCCTTCGCGTCCTGGAGGAGGTGTCGCGCGCCGGCCGGCCCCTGTCCGTCAAGGTCATCGCCCGCCGCTGCGAACTGAACCTGTCCACCTCCTACCACCTGGTCCGGACCCTGTGCTACGAGGGGTACCTGCACCGGCGGCCCGACGGCGACTACCTGCCCGGCCCGCAGGTGGCCGCGCGCTTCCACGAGATGGCGGAGGCGTTCGAGCGGCCTCCCGAGGCCGCGGCGGTGCTGCGTCAACTGGCCGCCGAGTCCGGGCACACCGCCTACCTGGCCCAGCTCGCCGACTCGCGGCTGCTCGTGCTGGACGTGGCGGAGGGGCCGCGTTCACCCTGGCTGGAGGACCTGCAGGCGGGTCTGGAGACCGCCCCGCACGCCACCGCGCTCGGCAAGGCGCTGCTGCTCTCGCTCCCGCCCCACATCCGGCGCGGCATCCTCACCGAGTACGGCCTGCGCCGCTTCACCCCCACGACCCCCGTCAGCGTCGAGGACGTCGAGGAGGAGCTGTCGGGCTTACGGCCGGGGCAGGTCGTGGAGGAGCACGGGCAGTTCAGGGACGAGGTGGCCTGCGCGGGCGCGGTCGTGCCGGGCACGCAGTGGGCCATCGGCATCTCGGCACGCGGCCTCACCGTTCCCGAACTCGCCCGTGCGCGCCTCGCCGAGGCGGTGCGTGACCTGGCGCGATCCGTTGGATGATGGACGGGTGAAGGTGATCCTGTTCGGGGCGACCGGCATGATCGGGCGGGGGGTGCTCAGGGAGTGCCTGCTCGACGACCGGGTGACGGCCGTGCTCGCGGTCGGGCGCTCGGCCACCGGCGTCGCGCATCCCAAGCTGCGCGAGATTTTGCACGACGACCTGCTCGACCTGTCGGCGATCGAGGACGACCTGCGCGGCCACGACGCGTGCTTCTTCTGCCTGGGGGTCTCCTCGGCCGGGATGGGCGAGGCCGACTACCGGCGGATCACCTACGACTACACGCTGTCCGTGGCCCGGACGCTGGCGCGGCTGAGCCCCGGCTCGACGTTCGTGTACGTGTCCGGCGTCGGCGCCGACGAGCAGGGCCGGGCGATGTGGGCCAGGGTCAAGGGCATGACCGAGAACGCGCTGCTGGCGCTGCCGCTGGAGGCGTACGTGTTCCGCCCCGGCTACGTCCAGGCGATGTACGGCGTCACCTCGCGTACGCGGCTCTACCGGCTGGCCTACCTCGTGATCCGGCCGCTCTACCCGGTGCTGCGGCGGTTGGCCGCCGGGCAGGTGACCACGACCGAGCGGATCGGGCAGGCGATGATCACGGTCGCCGAGCGGGGCGCGCCCAGGCGCGTCCTCGGCCCCGAGGACCTCAACGCGCTCTGACCCGGCCGGCCGGGGCCAGCGGGACGGCCAGGAGTGAGGCGGCGCCCGCCAGGGCCCAGACCGCCGTCCAGGTGGCGTGATCGAGGACCACCGGGATGAGCAGCGGAGTCAGGAACCCGACGGCGAACACCGTGGTGCCGATGAGGCCCAGGGCCGTTCCCGCCCGGTTCGGGCCCGCCAGCGCGGCGATCTCGGTGTAGGCGATGCCGTGCCACGAGTTGGCCAGGAGGCCGCCGAAGGCCAGGGCGGTGACGGTGATCGGGGTGGGGGCGTCGGTGAGCGCGGCCGCCGCCACCATCGCGAGCCCGGCCAGGACGCCGATGCCGCGCAGGTAGGTGCGCCGGTTGCCGCGCCGGTCGGTGCGGCGGCCGGTCCAGATGCGGGCCGCGCCGCCGCCGAGCTGGGCGATCATCACGGTGACGCCGGCCAGAGCGGCGCCCCCGCCCTTGACGTCGTGCAGGAAGATGGCGGTGAAGGACAGGACGGCGAACTGGGGGACGGTGAGCAGGGCCCCGGCCAGCGCCACCCGCCAGACCTCCCAGCGGCGCAGGGGTGAGCGGGCGCCCCCGAGGGCGCGCCCCGGACTGTCCTGCGGCGTAGATCCCTCGGCGGGCGCCGGGATGGGCCCCGAGGTGGGCACTGGGGTGGGGCCTGGGATAGGCCCCGGGATGGGCGCGGGCGAGCGGCCTGGGGTGGGCACTGGGGCTGGCGCGGGCGCGTGGTCCGAGGTGGGCACTGGGCTGGGCGCGGGCGCGTGGTCC
>NZ_BAAAZP010000156.1:25606-46149 GCF_039536965.1 Nonomuraea antimicrobica
GGGGTGGGCTCGTGGAGCCAGCGCCAGGTGGCGGCGGCCGCTGTCAGGCACAGGGCGCCCGGTACGGCGTAGACGGCGCGGAAGCCGTATGCGTGCGCTAGCCACGGCAGCAGCGCCACCCCCACGGCCCCGCCCGCCGGGATGGCCGTCTGGCGGATGCTCATCGCCAGCCCCCGCTCCCCCTCCCCGAACCACGTCATGACCGCCCGCCCCGAGGCCCCGTTGACGCTGCCGCCCAGCGCGCCCACGATCGCCATGCAGGTGGCGAGCAGGGCCACGCCCGCCCCGTCCGCCGGGGTCACGGCGGCGGCCATCACGGCCAGCAGGGCTCCCGTCGAGGTCAGCCCCGTGAGCAGGACGCGCCGGTCACCGAACCGGTCGGTCAGCAGCCCCCACCCGATGTCCGACGCCGCCACCCCGAGCGCCAGGCAGGCCAGCACCAGCCCGAGCGCACCCGTGGACAGGTGATAGTCGGCTCGCATGGTGATGCCGGTGAGCGGGACGCCGGAGAACATCGCCGAGAAGGCGCCCTGCGCTCCGACTCCCACGGCCAGCACGACCCATCGGTGCCTGGCGTCGTACCGGCGCCTGCCCGGCTCCACTGCGGAGGCCAACGTGGTCATGACACAACGAACCCTTCAACAAGTAACCCGATTTAGCGGTTACTCACCCTGGCAGCGGGCGAAGTAACTTGTCAATCCGGTTACGATGGGAGTCATGGACTTCGCCTTCGTCAGCGGGAACCTCGGTCTCGACCTGGCCGGCACCGTCGGCCACCGGCGCGGCGAGCGCATCGACCTGATGGCGACGCCCGCGGACCTGGCCCGCTGGACGGTCGAGGCCGGGCTGCTCGACGTCATGCCCGCCGTGAGTGACGACGAGCTGGCCGAGGCGGTGGCGCTGCGGGAGGCGATCTACCGGCTGGCGACCGCGGCGCGTACGGGCACGGCGTTCGGGACGGCCGATCGCGAGACGCTCAACAGGGCCGCCGGGCGCGCGCCGGCGAGCGTACGGCTCGGTGAGCACGGCCTGGAGCGCGGCGGCGATCTGCGGGCCGCGCTCTCCACCACCGCCCGCGCCGCCGCCGGGCTGCTGGGCGGGCCGCAGGCCGGGCTGATCCGCGAGTGCGAGGCCGACCCCTGCACCCGCCTGTACGTGGACGCCTCGCACCGGCGTACCCGCCGGTGGTGCGACATGCGCGCATGCGGCAACCGCGCCAAGGCGGCGGCCTTCCGCGCCCGCCACCGCTGACCTCGAAGGCGCGCCGCTGCTGTACCCGAACCCGCCGCCGAGCCCTGGAAGCCCTGGCAGTGACGGGTATGCCCGATGATGGAATATCTCGTGGCTCGCTGGTGCTACGGTAGCCGTCAAAGATTCAACAGTCATGGATGGTGACTAAAGTGCAGTTCGGAATCTTCAGCGTGGGCGACGTCACCACCGACCCCACCAACGGCACCACCCCGACCGAGCACGAGCGGATCAAGGCGATGGTGACGATCGCGCTCAAGGCGGAGGAGGTGGGCCTCGACGTGTTCGCGACGGGCGAGCACCACAACCCGCCCTTCGTGCCCTCCTCCCCGACCACGATGCTCGGCTACATCGCGGCCAGGACGCGGCGCCTGCAGTTGTCCACCGCCACCACGCTGATCACCACCAACGACCCGGTGAAGATCGCCGAGGACTTCGCCATGCTGCAGCACCTGGCGGACGGCCGGGTGGACCTCATGCTGGGCCGCGGCAACACCGGCCCGGTCTATCCGTGGTTCGGCCAGGACATCAGGCAGGGCATCCCGCTGGCCATCGAGAACTACGCGCTGCTGCACCGGCTGTGGCGCGAGGACGTCGTCGACTTCGAGGGCAGCTTCCGCACGCCGCTGCAGGGCTTCACCAGCACTCCGCGCCCGCTGGACGGGGTGCCGCCGTTCGTCTGGCACGGCTCGATCCGCAGCCCGGAGATCGCCGAGCAGGCCGCCTACTACGGCGACGGTTTCTTCGCCAACAACATCTTCTGGCCGAAGGAGCACTACATGCGCCTGATCAACCTCTACCGCCAGCGGTACGCGCACTACGGCCACGGCACGCCCGAGCAGGCCGTCGTGGGCCTGGGCGGTCAGGTGTTCATGCGTAAGAACTCCCAGGACGCGGTCCGCGAGTTCCGTCCGTACTTCGACGTCGCCCCCGTGTACGGGCACGGGCCGTCGCTGGAGGAGTTCATGGCCGAGACCCCGCTCACCGTGGGCAGCCCGCAGCAGGTCATCGACCGGACCCTCGAGTTCAGGGAGTTCTTCGGCGACTACCAGCGCCAGCTCTTCCTCATGGACCACGCGGGCCTGCCGCTGAAGACCGTGCTGGAGCAGCTCGACCTGCTCGGCGAGGAGGTCGTGCCGGTGCTGCGCAAGGAGCTCGCCAAGGACCGGCCGGAGCAGGTGCCCGACGCGCCCACGCACGCGTCCCTGCTGGCCGCCAGGAACGCGACCGGCAGCCTGGCGAGCAAGGCGGCCGAGAACGACAGCGCCCCCGTCGGCGCCTGACCTGCGGCCGTCGCACGCCCGGGCTCGCACAGAGCCCGGGCCCGGGCGGAACCCCGACCCGTGCGAACCCGAACCCCGCAAGCCCGGAACGCTGAACCCCGGAAGGAGACCGGCCCCATGAAGCTCGTCGTCGTCACGGCGGGGCTGACCCAGCCCTCGTCCACCCGTCTGCTCGCCGACCGCCTGACCGCAGCGGTGACGCGGCGGCTGGAGGCGGGCGCCCCGGCGGGGGCCCTGGCTGGGCCCCTGGACGGGCCCTCGCCGGAGGTGGACGTGCGCGTGGTCGAGCTGCGCGACCTGGCCGTGGACATCGCCAACGCCTTCGTAACCGGCTTCCCGAACGGCAGGCTGCGCGCGATCGTCGAGGCGGTGACCGAGGCCGACGGGCTCATCGCGGTCACGCCGATCTTCAGCGGCTCCTACAGCGGGCTGTTCAAGTCGTTCTTCGACGTACTCGACAACACCGCGCTGACGGGCAAGCCCGTGCTCATCGCGGCCACCGGGGGCACCGCCCGGCACTCGCTGGCGCTGGAGCACGCGCTGCGCCCGCTGTTCGCGTACCTGAGGGCGGTGGTCGTACCGACCGCCGTTTACGCGGCGTCCGAGGACTGGGGCGGCGGACGGGACGCCTTCACCGACGGGCTCGGCGAGCGGGTGGACCGCGCCGCCGGGGAGCTGGCCGACCTGCTGCGGCACCGCGCGCCCCACCGCGAGGAGCCGGAGGACACGCCGGAGACGGTGGTGCCCTTCGAGCAGCAGCTCGCGGCTCTGCGCCAGGCGCGCCAGTAGGGCCACCCGGGCGGCAGGGGCGGGAGTAGGGTGGCGGCCGTCCCGGGGCGCGCCAGGGCGTCACGGCTTGATCGCGACCACGTTGTAGGTCGTGTCGGGGGTCGGGGTGGTGGTGAAGCGGGCGTTGGGCAGGTAGAGGCGGTGCCCGTAGGCAGCGACCGTCGTGGGGACGTCGAACCCGGGGTCGGTCAGCCGCTCGACGACCTTGCCCGAGGCGGCGTCGCGGGCCAGGTCGATCACGGCCACGGCGTTCAGGCGGTTCTGGACGGCGTACAGGGTGCGGCCGTCCAGCAGCAGGCCGTCGCCGTTGGTGAGCAGCTCGCCGCCCAGGTCCACCTCGGTGGTGACGCCGGAGGACGGGCCCGCCTCGAACAGCTTGCCGGTGTTTGACTGGACGATCAGCAGTGACTTCCTGTCGGGGCTGGGCGCGATGCCGTTGGCGTTGTTGCCGGTCGTGTACTGGATGGCGCCGCTGAGCGGGATCTTGACGGCCTCGTCGGGCAGCGCGCCGCCCCGGCCGAGCTCCAGTTTGTACAGGACGGGGTTGGCGGAGTCGGTGAAGTACGCGGCCCGCCCGATCAGGATGACGTCGTTGACGAACGACGTGCCGGTGGCGAGCTGGTACGACTTGAGCACCTCCCCGGTACGCAGGTCCACCACTCGCGCGTTGCCTGCGTTGCCCCCGGCCACGAACAGCCGCCCGTTCCCGTCGGTCTTGAGCCCGAGCGACTGGGTGCCAGGACCCTTGCTGATCACGGAGCCCTTGCCGGAGCGCAGGTCGGCCCGGTAGATGTCGCCGGTCGCGCGGGAGCCGAAGTAGGCGTACGGCCCCGGCCCGATCGCGATGCCCTCCGGCTGGAACCCGTTCGGCAGCGAGAACGTGTCGGGCCTGGTCGCGGCCTGCGCCGGCAGCGCGCCGAGCAGGACCACCACCAGGGCGCTGAGTGCGGTCTTCAGGATCGCGGATCTCATGCGGCCCACGATGCCCGGGTGGCCGTGCGCGGCAAAGACCCAGGACGCGCTTCACAGCGACTTTTCAGCAACCCTTTTTCCGGCACCCAAGGAAGCGCCCAGGAAGAGCCGCCGGGCAGGGCGCCGGGCGCCGGGCTCGAAGACCACTCCCCGCCGGGCGAGCCAGCTAGTAGGTTGGTACAGAGCCAAACAAACGGGGTTTAGTCATGTCAAACGGTGCCCGTCACGCTCTGGGAGCGGTCGCAGGGCTGCTCCTTCCTCCGCTGCTCGCCGTCGCGCTGTGGTACGGCGTGGGCGAGCTGACCCTCCAGGCCCAGCAGACGTTCCAGATCTCGTGGGTCGCCCTGGGCGTTCTCGCCGCCGCCGGGATCATCCTGGCCTTCCTGGCAGGCTCCCGCCTGTCGCCGGTGGCCTCGCTGCTGGGCGGCCTGGCGTTCACGGGCGTGGGGGTCCTGCCGTTCGTGGAGCTGTCCACCGGGCTGCGGCTCCTGCCCGACGACCTGCTGCCCGCCTTCCTGCGTAACGGCCTGATGACCCTGACGTACTCGGGGCTGCAGCTCATGCTCGGCGTCGCGCTGCTGGTGGTCTCGGCGATCCCGTCGCGCTGGCGCAGCCTGGCCGAGCCCGCCGACTACGACGGATACGACGGGTACGAGACGTCGTGGCAGTCCGCGCCGTCGCCGTACCTGCCGCAGCACGGCGGCCCCGAGGACGCCACGCGGCCGATGTACCGCGAATGACCCGTGCGTTGCCTGGCAGAATGCGGTCATGCGCGACTTGACGATCATCAACTTCCTGACCGAGCTGGCCGGCCGGGTGCCGGCGCCCGGCGGCGGCGCCACGGCGGCCCTGCACGCGGCCCAGTCCGCCGCGCTGCTCGGCATGGTGGCCCGCTACACCACCGGGGAGAAATACGCCGACCAAGCCGAGACGGTGGTCGCCGTGATCGCCGAGACCGACAACCTGCGGGCACGGGCGCTCAAGCTGATCGAGGAGGACGCGACGGCGTTCACCGCGGTCTCCGACGCCTACCGGCTGCCCAAGGGCGAGGAGCGCAGCGCCGCCATCGCCCGCGCCCTGGTGGGCGCGGCGGAGCCGCCCGCCCGGGTGATCGAGGCGGCCGCCCGCCTGGTCGAGCTGTGCGAGCTGCTGCTGCCGATCGGCAACCGCAACGTCGTCACCGACGTCGCCGCGGCGGCCGAGGCCGCCCGCGCCGCCCTCACCACGGCCCGGGTGAACGTGGAGATCAACCTGGGCGGCATCAAGGACGAACGAGTACGCGAGAAGCTGAACACCCGCATCTCCGGCGTGAACGCCGCCGTGGCCAGGGCAGACTGGGTGACCGCCGAGGTACGCGAGGAGATCAAGCCGTGAAGACCCTGACGGGCAAGGCCCTGGCCGCCGCCATCAGAGAGCGCACCCAGGCGGAGGCGGCGTCCGGCCCCCAACCGCGCCTGGCCGTGGTGGTCGCCACGGCCGACGAGGCCAGCCTGTGGTACGTCCGCTCGATCGCCAAGGCCGCGGCCGGTGTCGGCATCGTCTGCGACGTGGTCGACCTGGGCCCCGAGGCGGCCCCCGAGCAGATCACGGCGACGCTGGCCCGGCTCAGCGCCGACGACCACGTGCACGGCGTGCTGCTCCAGACCCCGCTGCCCGCGGGCGCCTCGGCGCAGGAGCTGGCCACGGCCATCGACCCGCGCAAAGACGTCGACGGCGCCAACCCGCTCTCGCTCGGCCGACTGGCCGCCGGGCTGCCCGCGTTCCCGCCCGCCACGGCGGCGGCCGTGATGGCGCTGCTCGACCACTACGAGGTGGCGCTGGAGGGGCGGCGGGCCGTGGTGGTCGGCCGTTCCACGGTGGTGGGCAAGCCGCTGGCGCACCTGCTGCTCGACCGGCACGCCACCGTCACCGTCTGCCACTCGCGCACCCGCGATCTGGCCGCCGTCACCGCCCAGGGCGAGGTGCTGGTCGCCGCGGCGGGCCGGGCGGGGCTGATCGGGGCCGCGCACGTGGCGCCGGGCGCGGTGGTGATCGACGTCGGCACCAACCCGACCGCCGACGGCGGGCTGACCGGCGACGTCGACGCCGAGGCGGTCGCCGAGACGGCCGGGGCGCTCACGCCGGTGCCTGGCGGCGTCGGCCCGGTGACCACCGCCCTGCTGCTGCGCCACACCGCCAGGGCGGCGAACCTGCCGTGACGCGGTGGGCGTGCCCGCAGTGCGACCGCGAGTTCGCACGCACCCGGCAGTCACACGTGTGCGTGCCCGGCTGTACGGTGGAGGAGACGTTCGCACCTTACCCGCCGGTCTACCGGGAGATCTACGATCGCCTGCTCGACGGGCTGGGCCCGGTCCACGAGGACGCGGTGCGGGTCGGGGTTTTCCTGATGAGCGAGCGGCGCTTCGCCGAGATCCGCCCGAAGGCGCGCAGCCTGTCCCTGGCCCTGGTGCTGGCCCGGCGGGTCGCGCACCCGCTGCTCGCCAGGGCTGTGCCTATGACCGGGCCCACGACTGGTGGCCGCGTGGTGCACTACTTCAAACTCACCCGTGTCGAAGACGTGGACGAGCGCGTACTCGAACTCATGGCGGAGGCCTACGATGCCTGACATCCTCGTCGTGCAGAACAGCCGCAGCGGCGGCCCCGGCAGGGTGGGCGACTGGCTGGCGGAGGCCGGGCTGGCGCTCGACGTCGTGCTCGCCCACGAGGGCGCTCCCCTGCCCGCCCGGCTCGGCCACGACGCCATGATCATGCTCGGCGGCGGCTACCTGCCCGGCGACGACGACCGGGCGCCGTGGCTGCGTGACGCCCGGCGGCTGGTGGGGCAGGCGCTGGCGGAGGGGGTGCCGCTGCTCGGCATCTGCCTGGGCGGCCAGATGATCGCCGAGGTGGCCGGGGGCGAGGTGCGGGGCGCGTACGGCGCACCCGAGAACGGCAGCCTGCCCGTCACGATCAGGCCCGAGGCGGCTGCCGATCCGCTCTTCCACGGCCTGCCGCCCGTGGTACCCGCGATCGAGCACCACAAGGACGCCGTCGTCCGACTGCCCGCCGGGGCCGTGCACCTGGCCGAGACCGAGCGCTGCCCGTATCAGGCGTTCCGGGTGGGCGAGCGGGCGTGGGGCGTGCAGTTCCATCCGGAGGTGCTGCCCGCGCGCGTCCGTGAGTGGCGGGCCGAGGGCTTCGACCCCGACGAGGTGTACGCGCGGGCGGTGGCCGACGAGCCGGTGTCCACGCCGGTCTGGCGGCGGGTGACCGGCCGCTTCGCCAGGCTCGTCGTGGAGCGGGCGGCGGCGACGCGTGCCGGGTCTCGCCCCGCGGGCTCACCGGCCGTTCTCGTGCCCCGGCCGTCCTGATCTGCGGCCCCGCCGTCCGTGCCGGGCCGCGAACCCGAGTGCCAGCAGCGCCGCCCCGGCCGCAGCCGCCGCCACAGCCCGCCGTTGCCGCGCGATGCGCCGTTCCGCCTGCGAGTACGGCGTCGTCGAGAATGACACCAGCTCATAACGCGAGACGTAACCCGGCAGCGCCCGCTCCAGCGTGTGCTCCACTCGCTTGCCCGCCAGGAACACCCGGGAGCCGACTCTGTCGCGCATCTCCACGAAGTTGTCCAGGGCCAGCCGGGCGATCACGTCGGTGTCGGCCCTGCGGCGCTCGAACAGCTCCAGCGCCGCCGGGAAGTCGTCGCCGGTCTCGTCCAGGCAGCGGTCCAGCTCGACGCAGTCCTCGAAGCCGCAGTTGGCGCCCTGTCCGTAGAAGGGGACGATGGCGTGCGCGGCGTCGCCCACCAGCCCGACCGTCGCCGCCTCGGTGGTGACGTGCCAGGGCGAGCAGCGCATGGTGACCAGGTGGCCGACGGGGTTGGCGCGGAAGTCCGCCGCCAGGCCGGGCATCAGCTCGACCGCGTCGGAATAGTGCTCGCCGAAGTACGCGCTGATCCGCTGCGGGGTGTCCAGGGCGGCGAGCGTCTCGTGCGGCCAGAACAGCGTGCAGGTGAACGAACGGTCGCGGTTCGGCAGGGCGATCATCATCGAACGGCCGCGCGGCCAGATGTGCAACGCGCCCGGGTCCAGGGCGAACTCGCCGTCCTTGGCCGGGATCGACAGCTCCTTGTAGCCGTAGTCGAGGTAGTCCTGGCTGAAGCTCACCCCGGGGAGCTGCTGCAACCTGGCCCGTACCGCGCTGAACGCCCCGTCGGCGCCGATCACGACCCGCGCCCCGTCCGCCACCTCGCCGTGCTCGAACTCCAGCCTGCCGGTCCGCTCGTCCAGCCCGGTGAGCCGGTGCCCGAAGCGCACCTCCACGCCCGGCAGCGCGCTCGCCACGTCGAGCAGTTCCCGGTTGAGCGCGGCACGGCCGATGGAGTTGATCGCCTGGGTACGGTCGGCGCTGTACGGCTGGAAGGTGAGCGCGCCGTCCTGGGCGTGCATCACCCGGCCGGCCATGGGCAGGGCGGCGTCCAGCACCTTGCCGTCGAGCCCGAGGCGGCGCAGGGCGTCGATGCCGCGTTCGGACATGGCCAGGTTGATCGACCTGCCGCGGTCGGGGCCCTGCTCGCGGGGGTCGGGGCGGCGTTCGTACAGGGTGACGTGGTGGCCGCGGCGGGCCAGGAAGCAGGCGAGCAGGCAGCCGACCAGCCCGGCGCCGACGATCGTGACCTCCATGCTTCCTTCGTACGGCCGAACGCCGCCCATGTCCAGCAGCCCCGCGTTCGGAGGCGGGCAGGTCTAGGACAGCGCCCGCGCGATCGCGTCGGCGGCAGCCCGGCCGATGGGCGTGTCGGGGCTGACCACCGCGAAGTGGTCTCCTGGCAGCTCCATGTACGTCACGTCGTCGCCCGCCTCCATGGCGGCCCGGACGTGGCGGCGGCCGAAGTCGATCAGGTTCGGGTCGTCGTCCGTGCCCTGGACGACGAGCTGGGGGACGCCCAGGGGGACGCGGAGCAGGGGCGAGGAGGCGTGCAGGTCGTCGGCGGCGTCGCCCAGGGCCGCGGCGACCGCGCCGTTGCTGATCCACCGGCGCTCGCACTGGACGAGGTCGAGCACGCCCGCCAGGGAGACGGCCAGGGACACGCGCGCCCCGTCGGCGGCAGCCCGGAGTGCGAGCTGGGCCCCGGCGGAATGCCCGGCGACGGCGACCCTGCTGAGGTCGAGGCCGAGGCCGGAGTCACGGGCCAGACCGGAGTCACGGGCCAGACCGGGGAGCGCGGGCAGGGTATTCAGTGCGGTGGCGATGTCGTGCCTGGTCGCGGCCCAGCCGTGCCGGTCGGGGCGGCGGTATTCGAGGTTCCACACCGCGAGGCCGCGCCGGGTCAGGCCCGCGCAGAGGGCCTCGACGGTGTCGGCGTTCCAGATCGAGCGCCAGTAGCCGCCGTGGATCAGCACCACGACCGGCACGGCGCCCCGGCCCTCGGGGACGTACAGCTCGCCCCACTGCTCCGGCGACGGCCCGTAGGGGATCCGGCGCACGCCGGGGTGGCGGGCTCGGTGCACGGCGTGCCGGATGGCCCAGGACAGCCCCTCGATCCCGCGTCCGTTGAGGTGTGCGGCGCCCTCGACCCGGTCGAGGTCGGCCCACACCACCACCGGCGGGCCGAGCGGCTGCCCGATCAGTTCGCGGGCCTCCTTCTCCGGCCCGGGGAGCACGACGACCGTGCCGTACCGGCCTGCCAGGGAGCGCAGGTGGGCCGGGTCTCGCGCGTGCACGAGCGCCCCCCGCACCCCGAGTCGCCCGAACTCGCGCTCGGCGAGCTGCGCCAGCAGCCCCGCGTCCGCCACCACCCCGGAGCCGACGATCACCAGGACCTCGTCCATACGGCCAGACCTTACCGGCGTCCGCGCGGGAGCGGGAAGGTACGTTGACCGGGTGCAGGTGAACCAGCTCCACCCCTGGCCCGCCACCGTCGCCGAGGCGGAGTCCATCCAGGACCGGCTCCGCGCCCAGGTCGACCTGACCGGCGGGCCGACCGCGTTCGCCCTGGTGGCCGGGCTGGACGTGCACTACCACGGCGACGACGAGCTGACCGCCGCCGTGGTCGTCCTCGACGGCGGCACGCTCGCGCCGGTGGAGCGGGTGGTGGCGCACGGGAGGGCGGCCTTTCCCTACGTGCCGGGCCTGTTCGCCTTCCGCGAGCTGCCCGCCCTCGTGACGGCCCTGGAACGGCTCACGGTGACGCCCGATCTGCTGGTCTGCGACGGGTACGGGCTGGCCCACCCGCGCGGCTTCGGCCTGGCGTGCCATCTGGGCGTACTGACCGGGCTGCCGTCGGTGGGGGTGGGCAAGACGCCGTTCGTGGGCACGCACGAGCCGCCGGGGCAGGAACGCGGGGCGTGGACGCCGATCGTCCACGAGGGTGCCACGGTGGGGCGCGCGCTGCGCACCCAGCGCGGGGTCAAGCCCGTGTACGTCTCGCAGGGCCACCGCATCTCGCTCGACGTCGCCACCGAACAGGTGCTCCGCCTCGCCGCCCGCTACCGCCTGCCCGAACCCATCCGCCACGCCGACCACCTGGCCCGCCACCCCACCTGAGCCGCCGACACACGCCCAGCCACCTGGCCGCGCGGGCTCGGCCTGGCCGGTCGGCTCAGCCTGGCTGGTGGGCTCCTGAGGAGGCCAGGGGTGGCAGGATCGCCTGGGCGTCGGCGCCGCCGAACCACAGCCCGATGACGAAGGCCGCCGTCGCCTCCAGCAGCGTCGCCCGTTCCAGCCCGCCGCCGCTGACCGGGGTGCAGCCCAGGTCGGCGACCAGCGTACGGGCGGCGGCCACGGCCTCCGGGGCGTCACCGCACAGCGGCACGGCAAGGAGCCGTCCGCCGAAGACCGGCGGGGTCATCCGCCACACGTCCACGTGGCACAGGTTGAACGCCTTGACCACATGGCCGCCGGTGACGTCCGCGATCAGCCGGGCGAGCGGGCGGGTGGGATCGTAGGCGTCGGGGCCAGGGGCGTTGGTCACGTCGATGAGCGGCTTGCCGCGCAGGGCGGCGCCGGCGGCCCGGAGCGTGTCGAGCAGCCCCGCCGCCCTGACGGCCACCACCACGACCTCACCGAACCCGGCCGCCTCCGCGAACGTCCCGGCCCGGACCCCGTCCGCCCCAACCCGCACCCTCGCCTGGCCCTGGGCCTGGGCCTGGGCTGTCATGGTGGCCGCTCGTTCCCTGGCCCTGTGCGGGTCTCTTCCGCTGACCATGACCTCGTGTCCCGCCCGTGCCCACTGTGTGCCCAGGGCGTCCGCCATGCCGCCCGCGCCCAGGATGCCGATCCGCATCTCGCGTCCTCCGTCTCATGAAGGTGCCTCTACCTTGTGAGAAGGACTTTAGAAATCCCGTCGCACACCGTTCGGTGCCTAACGGAGGCCCCCTTGTTCCTCGCCGACTGCCAGGCCAGACTCGCCTTCGACCTCCTGGCCAACACCTGGAACGCGGTCGTCGTCTGGTCGTTGCGCCACGGCCCGCGCAGGCCGGGCCGGTTGCGGGAGGAGATCGGCGGCATCAGCACCAAGGTCCTGACCGAGACGCTGCGCCGCCTGGAGTACAACGGCCTGGTGACCCGCCACGCCTATGCCGAGGCGCCGCCCCGGGTCGAGTACGAGCTGACCGCCCTGGGCCGTTCGCTGCTGGGCCCGATCGAGGCGTTCGGGGAGTGGGCGTTCGACCACGCGGACGAGGTGATGGACGCCCAGGACCGCCGGCCCGCGGACCCCACGAGCACCACCCGGCACACCGGTTGAACACTTTACTTAGACGGAGTGTTACCGAAGCACTACTCAGGGTAGCTAGACGGCGGTTGACCATTACCTTTACCCAGGAGGTTCCATGCACTTCACGCCCCGCCGGATCGTCACCGCCGCACTCGTCGCCTGCGGCCTGACCCTGCTCACCGCCCCCGCCGCGCACGCCGTCCTCGACCCCGTGCACACGCTCACCTGCCTGGCCGGCGCCCCCGCCGACGTGACCGCGCTCGTCGACCCGGCCACCCTGCTCGCCGAGCCGACCGCGCTCACCGCGCCCGAGGTTCCGGCCACGCACTGCCTGGCCCCCTGACCCGAACGGACCGCCCTCAGCACGGGACCACCCCTCGACACCCGGTACGGGCGGCGCTCTGGAGCGCCGCCCGGGTCCCAGCCTCCATCGAAGTGCAGCAAGGAGTTCCGTTGAAGGTCCGAGTCCTGACAGCGGTCGCCGCCCTCGCGCTGGCCGCCGGTGCGCCCCCGATCCTCCTCGACGGTCTTGTGGGTGGACCCCCTCTCGTCGATGTCCAGACCTTCGTCCAGCACATCAACGTCCTGACGTCCTAGTGCGACTCGCGCAAGTGCCTGTGGCCGACACGCCGGCCCAGCCACAGACACCGCTGAAGCGCGTCGGCTACTTCATGTTCCTCAGCCGATGGATCCAGGTCCCGCTCTATCTGGGGCTGATCGTCGCGCAGGTCGTGTACGTATGGCGGTTCATGGTCGAGCTGCTGCACCTGGTCCAACTGGGCTTCGGCGGCACCCCGGCCGAGACCACCGTCATGCTGATCGTCCTCGGCCTCGTCGACGTCGTGATGATCTCGAACCTGCTCATCATGGTGATCATCGGCGGCTACGAGACGTTCGTCTCCCGGCTGCGCATCGAGGGACACCCCGACCAGCCCCAGTGGCTGTCACACGTCAACGCAAATGTGCTGAAGGTCAAGCTGGCCATGGCGATCATCGGCATCTCCTCCATCCACCTCCTTCAGATCTTCATCAACGCCGCGAGACCGACCATCACCGACAGGGAGCTGATATGGAAAACCCTGATCCACCTGACCTTCGTCGTCTCGGCGCTGGCGCTCGCCCTGATCGACCGCATCATGGCGGGTGGGCGCCCGCAGCAAGGTGCGGGCAGCACGGAGCGGCCTGCGCAGATGCAGCAGGAGCGGATGGCCGCCTAGGCAGGCGGCGGGAGGCGCGGCGCTGTCGCGGGGGGAGGGGCCGATGGGGCTGAAGGGCGCCGCGGTCGCGGGACTCGGAGCCGTCGTGGTGGGGCTGGCCTGCTGCACCGGCGCGTACGCGGACGACGCCGCCCCCCAGAAGTCCGGCCCGGCCCCCCTGATCGGCAACGTGATCATCTTCAACGACGAGATCGTCGAACCGGTGTCGCTGCCGCTGAGCACGTGCGGAGGGCTGGTGCCGCTGCTCAGCAAGGCACCCGCCACCTGCCAGGGCACCTCGCGGGTGTCGGACGACGACGCGTGAGGCCGTACGTGCCCGCCCGCGGGGGTGGGCGGGCACCAGCGGTCAGGCCGGTCGAGCACCGGTCGTCCCGAGAAGAACGGGGAAAGCCCTCCGGCCGCCCGCCGGCCCGGGGAGAGCCCCAAGGACGCCCGCCAGGCCAGGGAGATCCCCAAGGGCTCCCGTCAGGCTCGGGCGAGCAGGGTCTCCAGCACCACGGCCACCCCGTCCTCGTCGTTGGACAGGGTCCGGTGCCCGGCCGCGGACAGCACCAGGTGGTGGGCGTTGGCCATCGCGTACCCGGCCCCCGCGTACAGGAGCACGGCCAGGTCGTTGGGCATGTCCCCGAACGCCACCACCTCCGCCGGCCCGACGCCCCTGTCCCGGCAGAGCCGGTCGAGCGCGACGGCCTTGGTCGTCCCTGGCGCGCTGATCTCCAGCAGCCCCTCCACCCCCGAGTGCGTGACCTCGGCCAGGTCGCCGATCGCGCCCGACACGACCGCGTACAGCTCGTCCGCCGTGTGCGCCGATGACAGGGCGAGCAGTTTGACGATGGGGTGGTCCTCGTCGAAGATCGAGCCCACCTCGCGGTAGGCCGCCCGGTCGTGATCGACCCGCCTGGTGTAGGCCGCCTCGGTCAGCACGTTCGTGCCGGTCTCGACGGCCAGGCCGACGCCGGGCAGCGCCCGGGAGAGTGAGCCGGCGACCTCGCGGGCCACGTCGGGGGCGAGAGGGCTGGTAACGGTGTACTCGTCGGCGGTCACGTCGTAGACGATGGCGCCGTTGCTGCAGATGGCGGTGCCGGTGACGTCCGCCGGGCGGGCGATGTCCCGGACGGCGCGGGGCGGTCTGGCGGTGACGAAGACGATCTCGGCGCCGGCCGCGCGGGCGGACTGGAGCGCCTTCCTCGTACGCGGGCTGACGCTGCCGGTGGAGGACAGGAGAGTGCCGTCGAGATCGGTGGCCACGATGCGGGGAAAGGTTCCGGTACTCACGGAGTTCACGGAGGCAAGTATCCCGATACGTCGGTTATCCCGTTCGGCCGGTGTCTCATCACACATCAGTCAGAAGCGCATCTCCGACGGGAGCAGTTCGTCGGCGTTCATCAGCTCCACGCCCAGGAGCTGCCCGGAGTCGCCGAAGTCGAGGACGACGCTCCCGGCCGTGACCTGGCGTACGACCTCGCCCGGCGCGATCTCGCGCTTCATCGCGATGTAGGCGAGGTCGGCATCCCGGTCGACGCTCACGTACACGGTCTGCGCCCGCTGCCCGCCCGGCACCTCGTTCCAGGCCAGCAGGCCCTCCTTGGCCTCGTGCGAGCCCGCCAGCGCGGTTCGCACCATGACCGTCGCCAGCTCGATCGCCTCCAGCGGGTCGAACCCCGTGACCTTCCGCTCGTGCTCCCACCCGTCGAGCCCGTCGATCCGGTACGGGCACGACCACTCCCCCGTGGGCTCCTCGTAGGGCCTGCCGAGCGCGACCACGACGTCACGCGGCGGATCGGTACGCAGCGCCAGCACCCGATGGGCGATCTCGTACATGCCTGCTGATCTACCCGCATGGCCGCCCCTGGAAGACTCGGCGCCGCCTCGGCCGGGTAACCGGGCCGCGGGTTCAGCCCGGTGGCGTCTCGGCACCGAATCGCCGCCGGAGTAGCATTCGTACCCACCGGCGGACGGTCGGCCGCGTCGTGCTCGTGAGGGAAGGCCATGATGGACGAGTCGTTCGGGACACGCCTGCGAGCCAGGCTCGACGCGTACGGACCGCTGTGCGTGGGCATCGACCCGAGCCCGGCCCTGCTCGAAGCGTGGGGCCTCGACGACTCCCCCACGGCGCTCGAACGGTTCAGCCGCACGGTCGTCGAGGCCGTGGCCGACGTGGCGGCCGTGGTCAAGCCCCAGTCGGCCTTCTTCGAGCGCTGGGGCAGCCGCGGCGTCGCCGTCCTGGAACGCACCATCGCCGACCTGCGCGAGGCGGGCACGCTGGTGCTGCTCGACGTCAAGCGGGGCGACATCGACAGCACGATGGCCGCCTACGCCGAGGCGTACCTCGACCGGGGCAGCCCGCTGGCCGCCGACGCGGTGACGCTGAGCCCCTACCTGGGGTTCGGGTCGCTGGAGGCCGCGATCACCTCGGCGATGGCCAACGACGCGGGGGTGTTCGTGCTGGCCCGCACGTCCAACCCCGAGGCGGCCGGGCTGCAGCGGCACGTGGCCGGGCAGATCCTCGCCGAAGCGGCCGCGGTGAACGCGGGCCACTCCCCGTTCGGGCCGGTCGGGGTGGTCATGGGGGCCACGCTGCCGGAGCTGGAGCACTCGCTGGACGACCTCAACGGGCCGATCCTGGCGCCCGGTCTGGGGGCCCAGGGCGCCACGGCGGCCGACGTGGCCAGGCTGTTCGGGCCCGTGCGCCACGCGGTGGTGCCGTCGGTGTCCAGGGCCGTGCTGGCCGACCCCGAGCGGGTGCGCACGCGTACGCTCGCCTTCCGCGACGCGTGCGCCGAGCACCTGTCGGCCGCGACCGCCGCTCAGAAGTGAGTCGGGATCCCGAGCGTCTCGCGCAGCCGGGCCATGTCGTGCAGGTCGCGCTCGCGCGGTTGGTAGCCCCGGTGGAACTCCACCTGCTGGGCCGCTGACAGGCACGGCACGGTGACGCCCTCGATCACGCCGGTGACGAAGACGTCCGCCGGGTAGTCGTAGGCGCCGCCCTGGTCGTCGATGTGCTGGACGGCGGAGCCGTCGGGGCGGAAGTGCAGCGGGTGCAGGTCGAGCTCGCGCCCGCCGGGGCCCGCCATGACGAACCTGGCCGGTCGCCCGGGAACGACGCCCTCGTGCCGCTCCGCGTAGCCCAGGCCCTCCAGCGCGTCGATCACGGCGGGCTCCTGCTCGACCCGGTGCAGCAGGTCGAGGTCGTTGTGCTGCCGGGTGACGCGCCCGACGAGCGCGTCGATGCCCCAGCCGCCCGCGATCCAGACCTCGCAGTCGGCCTTCCGCAACGTCTCCAGCACGTCCAGGACCTGGCCGGCCTCGAACATCCGTGTTCCTCCCTCGTGGCCTCCGCGCATACGATCTGATGATCGTAGCCGGGGCGCGGCCCGGGGCAGGACCGCGGTCGGCACGGGTCAGCCGGTCGGGCCCGCGTCCGTGCGGATGACGTCCTCCTCGTCCTCCTCGTCGAACAGGTCGGGCTCCGGCTCGTCCTGCTGGTCCGGCGGGTCGGCGGACACCGGACGGCGCGTCCTGGGAGTGCTGGCGCCCGAGCGTTCCGCCACCACGTCGCTCTCCCCGTCCACGCCACCGATCGCTTCCGGCAGCTCATCGGATGTCTTGCTCATGACCACCACCTGCCCGGGCGGGGCCGCTTGTCACGGTCCGGCCGTCACGGTCTGAGCACTGCTCCAGCCGCCGGAGGACCTCAGGTCAGCGCGGCCTCGATCTCCCACCGCTTCGGCATCGAGGTGCTCGCGCCCTCCCGCTGCACGGCCAGCGAGGCCGCCGCGGAGGCGAACTCCAGCGCCCGCTCCACCGGCCTCCCCTCGGTACGCGCGACGGCCAGCGCCCCCACGAACGTGTCGCCCGCCGCCGTCGTGTCCACCGCGCTCACCTTCCTGGCCGGCACCCGCAGCCGCTCCCCCGACCGCGACCCGTACAGCGCGCCCTCGGAGCCCAGCGTGATCACGACCTCGCCGACCAGCTCCAGCAGCGCGTCGAGGGCGTCGTCCGGGCGCGACAGGCCGGTGATGGCGGCGGCCTCGTGCTCGTTGGGGACAATGATCGTGACCGCCTCCAGCAGCTCGGCGGGCAGCGGCTGGGCGGGGGCGGGCGTGAGGAACACCCGCACCCCCGACACCCGGGCCGCCTGAGCCGCCCGCACGACCGCCTCCATCGGCAGCTCCAGTTGGAGCAGCAGCGCCTGGGAGCCGGCGATCGCGGCCAGGTCTTCCCCGGAGGGGCCGGACATGGTGGCGTTGGCACCGGGGACGACGATGATCGCGTTGCCGCCGTCGTCGTCCACGACGATGTGCGCGACGCCGCTGGGGCCGGGCACCTGGCGCAGGCCGCGTACGTCGACCCCGGCCTCCGCCAGCGTGGCCCGCATCTCCGCGCCGAACCCGTCGTCGCCCACCGCCCCGAGGAACGCCACCTCACCGCCCGCGCGGGCGGCGGCGATCGCCTGGTTGGCGCCCTTACCGCCGGGCACCGTGCGGAACCGGTGCCCGGTGACGGTCTCCCCACGCCTGGGCGCTTGGGAGACGTACGCGACCAGGTCCATGTTTGCGCTGCCGAAAACCGAGATCATGCCCTCATCATCTCCTGTGTACGACCCGCCAGCTCCGCAAGACCCACCCCGTCGAACCCGGTCAGGCTGCTGGCCAGCCGATCGCGCAGGCGCCACCGCTCCGGCACGCCGCCGTTCAGCGCGCCCGCGACGGACCCGGCCGTGGCGCCGGCCGAGTCGGTGTCCCAGCCTCCGGCGACCGCTCCGGCGATCGTGGCCGTGAAGTCGCCCCGCCCGTGGATCAGCGTGGCGGCGACCAGCGCGGCGTTGTTGATCGTGTGCACCCAGTGGAGTGCGCCGTGGCGTTCGTGCAGCAGGTCGACGACGCGCTCGAAGTCGGTTTCGCGGGCGGCGTCGGCGGCGGCCAGGCGGACGGCCTCGTGCAGCCGCGAGCCCTCCGGCACCACCGACAGCCCCGCCCGCACGACCTCCTCCGCCGACGTGGCGACCAGCGCCGCGGCGCACATCGCGGCGGCGAACATGGCCCCGTAGATCCCGTTGGCGGTGTGGGTGAGCCGGGCGTCGCGCCAGGCGTACTCGGCCGCCGTGGCCGGGTCGCCCGGGTTGACCCAGCCGTAGACGTCGGTCCTGATCAGCGCGCCGATCCACTCCCTGAACGGGTTGCGGTAGGTGGCCGTGGCCGGGGGCTCGACGCCGTCCAGCAGGTTGCGGTACGCCACGCGCTCGGCGGTGAACGTGCGCCCGGCGGGCAGCTCGTCCAGCCACAGCTTGGCGACGTCCTCGGTGGTGAAGGAGCGGCCGTGGCGCTCCAGGACCGTCAGGGCCAGCAGCGGGTAGTTGAGGTCGTCGTCCTCCGGGATGCCGTCGATGTTCTCGGCGAGGGAGTTGACGGCGCTGCGGCGGTTCCACGGCCAGCGGCGGGCGACGTCGTCCGGCAGGCCCTTCGCGGTGAACCAGCCCCGGATGGGCCAGTTGCCGGTGGCCTCGGCGATCTGCCTGATGCCCTCTCGGGGGAGCTTCTCGACGGGCTTGCCGAGCACGCATCCGGCCGCCCGCCCCTGCCACGCGCCCAGCACGCGAGCGGGGTCCACGGCGGGGCCCCGCCGTGGCTCGGGCCAGCCGGGGCAGGCGGCGACGATGCCCGCCAGGTCGGACGGCTCGGCCGGCGGGGACGGCAGGGCCGCCAACTCGTCCAGCAGCTCCTCCGCCAGCCCGCGCAACCGTGCGGCCCCTGACTCCGAGGCCCCGGCGCGCGGCGGCGCGTCGTGACCGCCCGCGGCGTGCCAGCGGTCGGCGATCTCCCGTACGTCGCGGCCGTCCTCGGCGGCCTGGCGCAGCTCGTGCCCGATGAGGTCCTCGGGCTGGACCCAGGTGAGCCGGATCATGCGCGGTCCAGCTCGGCGAAGGCCGACTCGTGGCCGCGGCGCCGGGCCACGTCGTCGGCGTGCACGCGGCGGCCCACCCCGGCGGCGGCGAGCCCGGGGCCCACCAGGTCCGTCCGGCTCGCCTGCCCCACCTGCGCCACCCACTCCTGCGGCACGGACGCCAGCCCGCCCAGCGCGCCCGCGATGGCCCCGCCCATGGAGGCGATCGAGTCGGCGTCGCGCCCGTAGTTGACGCCGCCCAGCACGGTCTCCCGGTAGTCGCCCTTGGCGATCATCAGGAACCCGAGCGCCAGCGGCAGCTCCTCGATGCTGTGCACCCGGCTCGGCCGCCGCGCCCCGAGGCCCTGGTCGCGGTAGGTGTCGGCGACCGTGTCGTACGGCCGGACGGCCGCCCGCAGCGCCTCGAACGAGCCGTCCCAGTGGCCGAGCCCGGCGGCGGTCTCGCAGACGGCCTCGATGGCGGCCCTGGTGCCGTCCTTGGCCAGGCGCAGGCAGGTGGCCACCACGGAGTCGGCGGTGGCGCCCGGCCGCATGGCCTCGGCCACGGCGGCGGCCATCACGCCCGCCGCCTCCCGGCCGTAGCTGGACTGGTGCGCGCCGGTCAGGTCGACGGCCTCGGCGTAGGCGGCGTCGGGGTCGGCGGCGTTGACGATGCCGACGGGGGCGACGTACATGGCGGCGCCGCAGTTCACGATGTTGCCGACGCCGGCCTCGCGCGGGTCGGCGTGCCCGTAGTGCAGGCGGGCCACGATCCACTTCTCGGCCAGGAAGATCCGTTGCAGCGGCAGCGCCTCGGCCTCCAGTTCGGGGATCCAGCGCCGCTCGCCCATCAGCTCGGGCACCAGGTGCTCGGCCATCGCGTACGCGTCCAGGTGGCCGCCGGCCTTCTCGTACACGCGGATCAGGGCGTGGGTCATCAAGGTGTCGTCGGTGATGTGGCCGTCGCCCTTGTGGTAGGGGGCGATGGGGCGGGCGTTGCGCCAGTCGTCGTTGAAGGGCGGCACGATGCCCTCGACGCGGCCGCCGTACCGCTGCACGATCTGCTCGGGGGTCCAGCCCTCGGTGGCGCCGCCCAGCGCGTCACCGACCGCAGCCCCCGCCACGCAGCCAGTGGCCCTGTCCTCAAGCGGCGTCATGCGATTTCCTCCGAAAGTTGGTCGGCTACTTCGATCAGATCACGGCCCGCCAGTTCAGGCAGGCAACAGCCGGCGAGCGTACGGGCCGAGGCGATCCACCCCTGCGGGATCGCCTCGTACCCGCCGCAGGCCCCCGCCAGCGCTCCGGCGAGCGCGGGCGCGGAGTCGGCCAGCGGTGACAGGCACGCCGCCGCGGGCACGGCCCGGCACAGCTCTCCGCCCGCCGCCTCGGCCAGCGCCAGGGCGGCGGGGACGGTCTGCGCCGCGCCCACGCCGTAGCTGTAGACGTGGTCGAGCAGCGCGG
>NZ_BAAAZP010000157.1:0-33873 GCF_039536965.1 Nonomuraea antimicrobica
GCTCCAGCGCGGTCAGCAGCGCCGCCGTCACCCGGCGCGGGTCCACCCAGGCGTCGCCAGGCGCCAGCAGCCCGCCACGTACGGACGGGGCCAGCATGGGCTCCAGGCGGCGGCACTCGCGCCCGGTCAGGCGCTCGACCGTCAGCCCCAGCTTCTCCATGAACGCCGCCAGCTCGTCCAGCGCGGCCAGGTCGTCGGCGCCGAAGGCCACGTCGAGCGTGCCGTCCGAGCGCAGATCAAGCAGGTCACCACCGCCCGAGCCAGGCCCCGTGCGCGATGCGAGACCGCCGCCCGGCGAGGAGGCGACGCCGACCTCCGCACCCACCTCCGCGGTGAGTTCGGCGGCGAAGGCGGGCCAGCGGCGCAGCGAGGCCGCCCCCAGCCGCAGCAGCGGCGCCTCGGTGTAGGCCACCTCGCTGACCGGGGCCAGCATCCCCGCGGCCGCGTGCGAGGCCCCCATGCCCGGGGCCGGGTCGACGACGGTGACGGGCCGCCCCTCGCGTGCCAGCCGCCAGGCCACCGACAGCCCGACGACCCCGCCGCCCACGATCACGTCCACCTGCGCTCCCTTCGCCGGCATGATCCGGATCAGGTGTCTTGCGGTCGAAGGCCCGGCAAAGCCTTCCTCTCAGCCCGGTTACGGCCGGACTCCCGCGCGTCTTACGTCCACAGCCTACGGCCTCGGTGACGGACGCACGCACCGCCCCCGTTATGGTCATGAACGTGAACCATGTCGTGGTGGTGGGAGCCGGCCTGGCCGGAGTGCGTACGGTGGAGGCCCTGCGCGGGCGCGGCTTCACCGGCCGGATCACCCTGCTGGGTGAGGAGCGCCATCGGCCCTACGACCGGCCGCCCCTGTCCAAGGCCGTGCTCAAGGGCGAGGCCGACACGAGCTTCGTCGACACCGACCTGCACGTCATGGAGGTCGACTTCCGCCCGGGGGTGAGCGCCAAGTCGCTGCGCGCGGGCGTCGTGGAGACGACCGAGGGCGAGCTTCGCTACGACGGCCTGGTCATCGCCACCGGCGCCGAGCCGATCAGGCTGCCCGGCGACGGCCACCAGCACGTCCTGCGCACCCTCGACGACGCCCACGAGCTGCGGGCCGTGCTCGTGCCCGGCGCCCGCGTCGTGGTCATCGGCGCGGGCTGGATCGGCGCGGAGGTGGCCACCGCGGCCCGCCGCGCCGACTGCGCCGTCACGGTCGTCGAGAGCGCCGCCACCCCGCTCGCCACCGCCGTCGGCACCGGGATCGGGGCCCGCACCCTGCCCTGGTACGACGGCATCGACCTGCGTCTGGGCACCATGGTCGAGTCGGTCGACGAGGGCGGCGTACGCCTGGTGGGCGGCGAGTTCGTCGAGGCCCACGTCGTCGTGACCGGCATCGGCGTGCGTCCCGCGATCGAATGGCTGGCCGGCGCCGACATCGACCTGCACAACGGCGTCGTGACCGACGAGCACCTGCGCGCCTCGCTGCCCGGCACCGTCGCCGTCGGCGACTGCGCCGCCTGGTGGTCGCGCCGCTGGCGGACCAGGCTGCGGGTGGAGCACTGGGACACCGCGCTCAACGCCCCCGAGGTGGCCGCCGCGACGCTGCTGGGGGAGGAGGCGGTCTACGATCCGGTGCCGTACTTCTGGTCCGAGCAGTTCGGCCACATGCTCCAGTACGCCGGCCACCACCCCGCGGGAGAGCGGCTCGTCTACCGGGGCGAGCCCGAGGGCAAGTGGTCGGCCGTGTGGCTCACCGAGGGCGACACGCTCGCCGCGGTGCTGGCCGTCGACCGGCCGCGCGACCTCGTCCAGGGGCGGCGCATCATCGAGGCCGGCCACCGCCTCGACGTGGAACGCCTGGTAGATCCACAGGTCTCCCTACGAGATTGTGTTGTTTGAGCAAGCGCGCCATGTGGTAGTTGTGGTTTCGTGACGCTTTCTGTTGCACAGATCGACCGGGAGACCGACCAGCTCGTCGACGAGTGGCTCACTCTCCCCGAAGTGGCCACGCGCCTCGACCTTCCGCTCGGGCGGGCCAAACAACTCCTCAAGGACCACAAGCTCCTCGGCGTGCGCCGGGGGAGCGGCGGGCCGCAGGTGCCCGCGGTGTTCCTCGACGGCCAAGACGTGATGAAGGGCCTGCCCGGCACGCTGACCGTGTTGCTGGACGCCGGCTACGACGATGTCGAGTCGCTGCGCTGGCTCTTCACGCCAGACGAGTCCCTGCCGGGGTCGCCCATCCAGGCGATCAAGGCCGGTCGTCACACCGAGGTGAAGCGGCGTGCCCAAGCCCTCGCTTTCTGACGCCCGCCTCTACCTCTGCACAGACGGCCGCCGCGACCGCGGCGACCTGGCGGAGTTCCTCGATGCGGTGCTGGCCGGCGGAGTGGACATCATCCAACTGCGGGAGAAGGGCCTCGAGGCGCGCGAAGAACTCGCGCTCCTCGAGCACTTCCGCGACGCCTGCGACCGGCACGGCAGGCTGCTGGCCGTCAACGACCGGGCGGACCTCGCCCACGCCGCCCGCCCCGACGTGCTCCATCTGGGGCAGGACGACCTTCCCGTGACGGTCGCGCGAGAGATACTCGGCGACGACATCGTCATCGGACGGTCCACCCACTCCGCCGCCGAGGCTTCCGCCGCGGCCGTGGAGGAGGGCGTCGACTACTTCTGCTGCGGGCCCGTCTGGCCCACCCCCACCAAACCCGGCCGTCCGGCCCCCGGCCCGCCGCTGCTGGCGCACGCGGCGGCGCTGGGCACGTCGCGGCCGTGGTTCGGGATCGGCGGCATCGACCTGGGCAACCTCGACGACGTGATGTCGTACGGGGTGAGCCGGGTGGTGGTCGTTCGCGCGATCACCGACGCCGACGATCCCGGCGCGGCGGCCGCGGAGTTCGCCAAACGCCTCGCAGCGGGCTGAACCTCCCCGAGGCGCCCGCCTGACCGGCGGGCGCCCCCTACCCTGCGCGGGGCCTCAGGTCTTGCGCGAGGTGGCCGCGATCGCCAGCTCGGCCAGCGCCGTACGCGCCTCCGAGGTGACCGGGGCCGATTCGAGGGCCGCCAGCGCCTCGCCCAGGTAGTCGCCGATCAGGTCCTCGCACTCCCGCAGCGCGCCCGTGTCGTCGATGATCTGCCGCAGCGTCTCGACCCCGTGCTCGTCCAGCCCGGGATCGCCCAGCAGCCGCCGCACGGTCCCCGCGTCCGCGGGGGAGGCCGCCGCCAGCGTACGGGCGATGAGCATCGTACGCTTGCCCTCGCGCAGGTCGTCGCCCGCGGGCTTGCCCGTCTGCGCGGGGTCGCCGAACACCCCGAGGACGTCGTCGCGGAGCTGGAACGCGATCCCGACCCGGCGGCCGTAGCCGGTGCACAGCTCGTCGATCCACGGCGCCTTCTCGCGGGCGGCGAGCGTCAGGCCGAGCCGCAGCGGCTGCTCCACCGAGTATTTGCCGCTCTTGTACAGCGCCACCCGCAGCGCCGACTCGAACGTGTTCTCCCCGTTCGCCTGCTCCAGCAGGTCGAGGTACTGGCCGCACATCAGCTCGCTGCGCATGTGGTCGTGGACGGGCTGGGCCGCCTCCAGCGACTCGCGTGGCAGCCCGCTGCGCCGCCACATCTCGCCCGACCAGATCAGCAGCAGGTTGCCCAGCAGGATCGCCGCGCCCTCGCCGAACTGGTCGGCCGAGCCCTGCCAGCCCGAGCGCACGTGCATCGCCTCGAAGCGGCGGTGCGCCGACGGCATGCCCCGGCGCAGGTCGCTCTTGTCCATGACGTCGTCGTGCACCAGCGCGCTGGCCTGCAGCAGCTCAAGGGAGGCGGCGGCGGTGAAGATGCCGGGCACGTCGGTGCCGCCGGCGCCGCGCCAGCCCCAGTAGCAGAAGGCCGGGCGCAGGCGCTTGCCGCCCGACAGCAGCTCGTCGGCGGCCTTGCGCAGCGGCGCGAAGTCGGGCTCGCCGCCCGCCGGCAGCCGCCGTTCGACGAACTCCGCTAGGGCGCGCTCCACCTGCGCGCGCAAGGTGCCCATGCCGGCGGCGTCAGTGGTCATGCCATGAGACTAGTGGCCGTACGGCCGGGCACGGATGTCCAGGTGTCTCCAGTGACCCGGTGGATCGGCGGAACTGACGGTAACCTTGGGCCCATGGCGCTTGGTCGATCCTCCATCCGGCCCGATCGTGTTCCCACCGTCCGCGACATGCTCGCCTCCGGCGCGCGGTCGTTCTCCTTCGAGTTCTTCCCACCGAAGACCGACGAGGGGGCGCGGCAGTTGTGGCGCGCGATCAGGGAGCTGGAGTCGTTGCGGCCCACGTTCGTGTCCGTGACGTACGGGGCGGGTGGGTCCACCCGTGACCGCACGGTCGACATCGTCGAGCGGATCGCCCACGACACGACGCTGACCCCCGTGGCGCACTTCACCGCGGTCAACCACTCCGTGCGCGAGCTGCGCCACCTCGTGGGCCGCTTCGCCGACGCGGGCGTGCGCAACATCCTGGCGGTGCGCGGCGACCCGCCCGGCGACCCGGCCGCCGAGTGGGTGCGCCATCCCGAGGGCGTGCTCTACGCCGAGGATCTCGTACGGCTGATCCGGCAGGCCGGAGACTTCTGCGTCGGCGTGGCCGCCTTCCCCTACAAGCATCCGCGCTCGCCGTCCATCGAGTCCGACACCGAATACTTCGTCCAGAAGTGCCGGGCGGGGGCCGACTACGCGATCACCCAGATGTTCTTCCAGGCCGACGACTACCTGCGGTTGCGCGACCGGGTGGCGGCCAAGGGCTGCGACACCCCGATCATCCCGTGCATCATGCCGGTCACGCAGATGAGCACGATCGCCCGCTCGGAGCAGCTCTCGGGCGCCCCGTTCCCGCCCGGCGTGGCGGCGCGCTTCGAGGCGGTCAAGGACGACCCGGCGGCGGTGCGGCGGCTCGGCATCGACCACGGCGCCGAGCTGTGCCAGCGCCTGCTCGACGAGGGCGCGCCGGGGATCCACTTCATCACGTTCAACCGGTCGAGCGCGTCTCGCGAGGTGTTCGAACGACTCGACCAGGTCTCCCTCTCGGCCTGACCGCCGCTGAAACCGGGTCCGGGCAGTGGGGAGCCCGCCACCCGCCCGCAGGGGGACCGGGCGGGTGACGGGCAGGGGACAGTAGCCATGGAGTAAAGGTGCCGTCACTTTCTGTCATGAATGGTGCCCGCACGTCATGCTCGGCAAACCCGTGGGCCACAGGGACCTCAGTCGTGAAGCCCAGGTAAAGGGGGAGGGTGGCCGTCAGGGGAGCGGCAGGGGGCGGCCCGCGATCGCGTACTCCTCGTGGCCGCCCGGGAAGACGAACGCGGTCAGCAGGTCCGTGAAGCCCATGCTGGCGTAGAGGTGGCGGGCGGCCGTGGGCTGGTCGTGGGTCGACAGGATGGCCGAGCGCTCGCGGCGGCCGGCGCACAGGGTGCGGATCATGGCGCGGCCGATGCCCTTGCCCTGGTAGTCGGGGTGCACGTGGATCTCGGCCAGCTCGAACGCGTGCCCCATCCAGGCGTTGGCCGCCTCGGGGCCGAGCCGCTCGGCCAGGCCCCGCAGGACGACGTCGTGCCACCACTGTCCCGGCGCGCCCTGGAAGCCGTAGGCGAAACCGACGATCGGGAATTCGGGGACAGAAGCCGCGTCTAGCGACGAATCACGCAATTCTGCGAAATAGCACTGGAAATAGGGATATGTCGAGTGATTTCGCATGATGGTCTTGCGGCCGGCGATCTGCTCCTGCGGGGGATTCATCGCCGCCGTGTAAATGCCGATCACCGTCTCCAGCCGTTCGGCGAACTCGGCCGGACCGGCTCCGCGAAACTCGATCACCCGTCGCACATTACTCGACGTCGACCGGTGTGCCCCCGGTGATGCGCACCAGTTCGTCGAACGTGGTCGGGAACACCGTGTGCGGGTGCCCGCCGGCCGCCCACACCACCTCGTGCTTGCTCAGCCAGTTGTCCACCAGGGTCCGTACGGGCGCCGGATGCCCGACCGGCGCCACCCCGCCGATGGGCTGGCCGGTGGCCTGCCTGACGAACTCCGGGGTGGCCCGGCGTACCCGCTCGACGCCCGCCGTACGGGCGATCAGCTCGACGTCCACGCGATGCGCGCCGCTGGTCAGCACGAGCAGCGGCGACCCGTCGGCGTCGAAGATCAGGCTGTTGGCGATCGCGCCCACCTCGCACCCGAGCTGCGCCGCCGCGGTCGCCGCCGTGGGGGCCTTCTCCGGCAGGACGACGATCTCACCCTGCGCGCCCACTTCACGCAGCGCGGATTCAACGACGACGGCGTTCGCCGGCAACTTCTCAGACATGGGGACACTCTAAACAGGTTGGCGCTCCGATTACCCCTTGTTGGTAAGTGGTATAGGGTCTCCTGATCTGTTGGTGAATGGTGGGAGAGGTGGTAAACGTGGGGGTTCGACGGCTGCCCGGAGTGGCTGCTCTCCTGACGGCCGGAGCGGTCGTCATCTCGGGTTGCGGAACGCGGGCGGCGCAGGTCGAGGATTCCGCGCCCCCTGCGCCATCCGCCGCCTTAGACACCACGCGGGCCACCCCGCCCGCCGCGGGGCAGGGCGGACCGGCCGCCACGCAGGCACCGGTGGCCGCCCCGCGCAAGACGCTCAAGCTGGGCGCCAAGGGCAAGTCGGTCACCTGGCTGCAGGAGCGGTTGAAAGAGCTGGGCTACCGGCCGGGCAAGGCCGACGGGCGTTACGGCGGCACCACGCTGGCGGCCGTGTGGGCGTTCCAGAAGGTCAACGGCATCAAGCCGACGAGCACCATCGCCGATCGCACGTGGGACGCGCTGGAGACGCCGAAGACGCCGAAGGTGCTGGCCGCGAACGGCAAGCCCACCCGCGCCGAGGTCGACCTGACCAAGCAGATCATGGTGCTGTACGTCCGCGGCGAGGTGAAGCTGATCACCCACGTGTCCTCTGGCAGCAACGTCCCGTACTGCGAGACCGCCGACTGGCAGGGCAAGACGCAGCGCTTCTGCGGCTCGGCGAGCACGCCGACCGGCAACTACCGCACGACGTGGCGGGCGAGCGGCTGGCACAAGTCGTACCTGGGCGAGCTGTACAACCCGATCTTCTTCAACGGCGGGATCGCCTTCCACGGGGCGCTGTCGGTGCCGCTCTACCCGGCCTCGCACGGATGCGTCCGCCTGCCGATGAACGTGGCACAGGAGCTGCCCAAGCTGCTGGGCAAGGGCGTGCCGGTGCACGTCAGGGGCAAGTTCAAGCGCGTCTGAGCGGCCCTCGTGGCCGGGCGCTGACGGTATAACGCCCGGATAACCGGATGTGGTGACGGGCCGGTTATCGGGGTTTTGGTGGGCTTCCTCCGGACTTTCTGGAGGAGCTCATGACGACTGCGTTCGTGGCGAGGCCGCCGGCGCCCGCCGCGCTCGGAAGCCCGGCCGGGCCGCGGCGGGTGTGGTGGCTGCTGGCCGCCGGGTGGGCCGCACAGGTGGTGCTGCGGCTGTGGTTGTACCGCTATCACACCGGGCCGGTGGCGAACCCGGACGAGGTCGGCTACCTCCTCGCCGCCCGGTGGATGGCGGGCGGGGCCGGGGCCGATCTGTCCGGCACGACGTTCTACCAGGCCGGGTACGCGCTGCTGCTGGTCCCCGCGTTCTGGCTGACCTCCGACCCGGTGACGGCGTACCGGCTGGTGGTCGTGGCGGGGACTTTGGTGGCGGCCGGCGCGTACCCGGTGGCGTACGTGCTGCTGCGCCGGCTGCGCGCGGGCCGGGGTACGGCCCTGGCCGTGGCCTTCGCGGTCGGGCTGTCGCCCGCGCTGATGCTGTTCGCGGGGCTGGCGCTGGCAGACGCGATCCTGCCGGTCGTGGTGCTGGGCTGGCTGATCGCGGTGCACGACTTCGCCGCCCGCGGCTCGGTACGGGCCGGGATCGCGATGGGCGGACCGGCCGCGTACGCGATGTCGGTCCACCTGCGCGGAACCGTCATCCTGGCGGTCACCCTGCTCACCGTGGCCGTGCTGGCCCGGCGGGTGCCGCGCGTGGCCGTGATCGCGGCGCTGGCCTGCGCGGTCGCCGGCGCGGCGGCGGGCTGGGCGCTCAACGCACTGCTGCAGGCCGAGCTGTATCCCACCGGGACGCGGGACCTGGGCGGCCTGCTGCTCACCCGGCTCACCAGCCTGGAGGGCCAGGCGTGGGCGCTGTCGGGGGCGGCCGGGCAGCTCTGGTACCTCGTCGCCGGCACGTGGGGCCTGGCGGGCGTCGGGTTGTCGGGCGCGGCCGTCCTGCTGGCGCGGCGGGCCGCGCCCCTCGCGCAGCGCGTCGTGGCCGGTGCGCTGCTGCTGGCGACGCTGGGCATCGCGTACGCCTCCTCGGCCGCACTCCCCGACGAGCACCGCGTGGGCAACTACGCCTACGGCCGCTACCTGGCCTGCGTCGCCGTGGCCTGGACGCTGGCCGGGATGCTCACGTTGCTGCGCGGGGGCCGCCCGGCGGCGGCCCGGCACGCGGCGGTCGCCGCCGGGCTGCTGGCCGTGACCGGCGGGGTGACCCTCTGGTACGCGGGCGACCGGCTGGAGCGCTACGCCTTCATCGCGTTCGACTTCCCTGAGGTGATCTTCCTTACTGGTGAGCCCGGCGCGTTCGACCTGGTCGGCGCGTCGCTGTCGGCCCTGGCGCTGCTGGCCTGCCTGGCCGGTTCCGCCCTGCTCAGCCCTCGCCTGGCCGGGCCGCTCGCCGTGGGTGTGCTGATGCTCGTCCACGGCGCGTTCGCGGTGCACCTGGCGCCCCGCCCGCCCACGCCGGGCCGTGACTGGCTGCCCGCGCCGGCCCTGGGCGGGGTGGCGGTGGACGCCCGGGTGGCGTGGAGGGTGCGGCTGCCGCTGGCGTACCGGGTGTGGTGGACGGAGATCGAGCGGTTCGCCGGCCCGCCGCCACCGGGCGCCTGCACCGCCGTCGTCCCGCCGGACGCCGCGCCGCCCGAGGGTTGGGCCGCCACCGGCGAGGGCGGCGTCCGCCAGGGCTGGACGAGCTGGGCGAACCGGCGCTGCGGCTGACCACGGACCGCCGCCCGAGGCGGTCTCAGGGCTCGGCGTCTCGCGCGGTGGCCGCCTTGGTGGCGCGCCTGCCCTGGGCGGCGGTCATCGACATCCCGACGGCCTGGACCAGCCCGGCGGCCAGCAACAGGACGGCCGTGAACGGCTGCCAGGCGGGCAGACCGGCGACGAAGTCGGCAGAGCGCAGGGAGCCCAGGATCCTGACGGGATTGACCAGCGCCACGAGGAAGCCCAGCGCGTACGGCAGGATGAGGAAGCCCGAGACCACCAGCAACGTCGTCCGGCCGCGCCTCGGCCGCAGCAGCAGCGCCCCGATGACGGCGACGGCCAGCGCCACCACACCGGTGACCAGAGCGGTCAGGCCGGTCAGTTGCCAGGTGTCCAGGCCCAGCGAGGTCATCCCGGAGTCGTCGATCCGGCCGCCTTCCCACGAGGGGCCCGCGACCTGCTCCCGCACCGCCGCCCGGACGGCCGTGTGACCGGCGCCCGCGTACGCCGCGACCAGGACCGGCCCCAGCCCCAGCAGGACCAGACCGACCGGCCGCCCGAACCCCGCCATCCGCTCTCCTCTTCGCCTGATCCGCCCGGCTCCGGTTGACAGCCTCTCAAAGGAACGCGGTCTCCGGCGAACCGGGAGCCCTCAGCCCAGGACTCGGCCCAGGGATGGTCTCGGTCAGGGGACGGCCTCGGTCGGGGGACGGTCTCAGCCGAGGGGCGGCTCACTCAGGGGACGGTCTCAATCGAGGGCGGCTCAGTCGAGAGTGCGCAGCCCGGACAGCGCGACCTCGGAGGCGCGGCGAGCGACCGCCCACACCTCCTCCAGCGAGCGGTGGTGCTCCAGGTTGACCATCGCCGCCAGCTTGATCGCCCCGATGAGCGCCCCGACGGCCGCCGCCGCGTCCTCCTGGGTCAGCCGCTCGGGGAACGCTTCGTACAGGGCCTTGGAGATCCTGATCTGGCTGTCGAACAGCAGGAGCAGCGCCCGTGCCTGCAGCGCGGGCTCGGTCAGGATGAGCCGCGCCCGCAGCGCCGCGTCCTCGGGTGTCAGGCCCTCGTAGGCGGCCGCCTGCTCGAAGCTCTGCTCGATGATCCTGAGCAGCACGCCGGTCACGGAGTCGCCCGGCCTCCTGGTGGCCAGGGTCGTGACGGCCATCTCCAGCCGCTCGTGGGTGTCGTAGAAGACGACGTCTTCCTTGCTGGCGAAGTAGCTGAAGAACGTACGCGTCGAGACGTCGGCCCTGGCCGCGATCTCCGCCAGGGTGGTCTCCTCGAACCCCTTGTCGTCGAACAGCCGGAGCGCCGCCTCGATCAGCGCCTGGCGTGTGCGCTGCTTCTTGCGCTCCCGCAGTCCCACCATGGGCGGAACTATACTGCATGGTTTTATTGTTTTCACCCATTGAAATTTTGCATCCAGAGAGGTTTTCTGGATGCTGAGCCAGGAAAGGAGCCGGAACATGTCCGAACTGACCCTGCCCACCGCTCGCCAGCGCCCCCTCGATCCGCCCGACGAAGTCACGAGACTGCGACAACAAGCGGCGATCCACCGCATGACGTACGCCGACGGCCACCAGGGCTGGCTCGTCACCGGTTACGCCGCGGCCCGCGCGATACTCGCGCACCCCCACTTCAGCAACCTCGCCGAGAACATGCACCCGCCCATCGCGGCCAGGATGGAGCTGCGCAAGGAACCGGAGTTCCGGTCCCCGCCCGGCTTCTTCCTGCGCATGGACGCGCCCGAGCACACGCGCTTCCGCAAGCTGCTGACCGGTCAGTTCACGGTGCGGCGGATGAAGATGCTCGAACCGCGCATCGAGGAGATCACCAACGCCTGCCTCGACGCCATGGCGGCCGAGGGCGGGCCGGTGGACCTCGTCGAGGCGTTCGCGCTGCCGATCCCGTCGCTGGTGATCTGCGAGCTGCTCGGCGTGCCGTACGAGGAGCGTGAACAGTTCCAGAAGGACTCCAAGATCCTGGTCAACCTCGAGACCAAGTCCGCCGACGCCGTGGCGGCGATGCGGCGGATCTGGGCGTACCTGCACGGGCTCATCGAGCGCAAGCGCAAGGACCCGGCCGACGACCTGCTCAGCGGGCTCATCGAGGGCGGGGAGCTGACCGACGAGGAGCTGACCGGAGTCGGGGTCCTGCTGCTGATCGCCGGGCACGAGACGACGGCCAACATGCTCGGGCTCGGGACGTACGCGCTGCTCACCAACCCCGCCCAGCTCGCCGCCCTGCGCGAGGACCCGTCCCTGATCGACAACGCCGTCGAGGAACTGCTCCGCTACCTGACGATCATCCACCTCGGGCCGATACGCACGGCGCTGGAGGACGTCGAGATCGAGGGCACCACGATCAAGGCGGGCGAGTCGGTCACCATCCACCTGCCCGTCGCCAACCGCGACCCCGCGCGCTTCGCCGACGGCGAGGACCTCGACGTCACCCGCCCCGCCGGTGGGCACCTGACCTTCGGCCACGGCATCCACCAGTGCCTCGGCCAGCAGCTCGCCCGCGCCGAGATGCGCATCGCCTACCCTGCGCTGCTGCGCCGCCTGCCTGGCCTACGCTTGGCGGTAACACCCGAGGAGGTGCCGATGCGCTCGGAAATGAGCATCTACGGAGTCCACCGCCTCCCTGTCACTTGGTAGGTCACCATGAAGATCAAGGCAGATGAATCGGTGTGCATCGGGGCGGGCATGTGCGCGCTGACGGTGCCGCAGGTGTTCGACCAGAGCGAGGACGAGGGCACGGTCGTCCTGTTGCAGGACGTGCCCGCGCAGGAGCTGGAGGACGCCGTCCGCCGCGCTGTGACGCTCTGCCCGTCGGGGGCCATCTCGGTCGAGTGACCGCCTTGACGTCCCTTTGAGACACCGGTCCTAGCACCGCTTCGCCGTCGCCGCAGCTAGACCCGCGGCGGCGGCCCTGTCGTTTCCGCACGCCTCCCCGTTCGGGTCTGTACGCCTCCCCGTTCGGGCCAGAAGCACCCGCCCGACACCGGACCTCCAGGTGGGGCCCGCCAGGCATCAGGGCCCTCAAGGGGCTTCTCGGGCGCGAAGCGGTCGCCAGGAAGCCCACGAACGGAAGCCCACGAAGCGCCCCGCAAGCGCCCTCAACACGTGCCCCAAGCCCGCCCTCAACACGTGCCTCAAGCCCGTGGGCTGGGGCCCGGAGGCGGGGCGGGCGTCCATGCCAGACCTTGACCGGCCACACCGGGCACCGACCTGTGGCTCCGCGGAAAACGGCGGTTGCGGGCGGCGGGCGGGTTATGAGGGACCGGATGGGCCATGAGGGGTGGACCGCACATGGGCGGGCGGCCCCAGGCCGAGGAAGGACGGCCCCAGGTCAAGGATGGACGGCCCCAGGAAGGGAGCGATGAACCAGGGACCAAGGCGCAATGGATCCGGGGGAGCGGGTGACCCGGCACGATGTGAAGGCCAGGAAGCAACGAGCGATGGATCCGGGGCGAAAAGGGACGACCGGACTATGGGACCGGGCAGAGCTTGGTGACCGGCGAGGGCTATGGGGGCGGATCGGGGTCGCGGTGCCGGTCGTGGGCGGGCCCCGAGGTCAGCCCGCCAAAGGGACGTCCACCGGGATCTGGGGCTGACCGGGGACGCCCAGAAGGTCTTCGATCGTCGAGACGAAGGTCTCGGCCTCGGCGAGGATCTCGTCGGCGTCGGCCGCGCTGATCCGCCGCACCATCCCCGCCTCTGCGGCGGCGCGCTTGGCGGCGGTCATCGCGAAGTAGGCGGCCCACTCCGCCAGACTCGGCTCCGCCTCGGGGAGCAGGTCCCAGGCGCTGCGCAGGCGGCGCCGACGGCCCTCCATCGGACGGGGACGGGCGGCCAGGATCGCCGCCGCCGCTCGCAGGGCCGCCAGGTGGGCGGCAACGTATCGGGATGCCGGGGTGCGAGCGCCGGTCGCCTCCGCCAGGCATGAACGTGAGTCGGTCAGGTGTGCCCGAACCGCAGGCGACAGCCGGGGCCCGGGCGTTTCTCTAGGCCGTGGTGCCATCTTGCGCGCCTCCTTTGGAGTCGTGGGCGGCGCCGGCGTCCGCGCCGGTGAAGCCAACAATCGCAGACGCCACCGACATTTCCGCCGGGCCGGCCGGACGAGGAGCTTCCCCTCTCCCCGTCCGGCCAGGACACGCCCACTCGTCTCCGCCGACGACGAGGACGCGCCCTTCGCCCGAGGAGCCTGGCCACGGGGATCGCTTGGGGAAGCGAACGGCCCGCGACCAGGTCCTGGTGACGTTGAGCCGCGAGCCTCACCGTCACTGGATCGAACATAATTTCGATCACCCTCGGTGTCAACCTGTTCCACGAACATAGGTTCGATGATGTTGAAGAGAAAGCACCGACACGCGACAGAGCCCGCCGGTCCGCAGGGCCAAGCACGAACGGAAGCCCGCCGCTCCACGGCGCCCCGGCACGTACGAGCGGAGGCGGCGCCGGTCCGCACGAGAGGGGCCCGGGGGTGGGCGTGCGCAGGTGGAGGCCGCCTCTGAGGGCGTCCCTGGCTCGTGGCGTGCGGATCCGGGCACGCATGGTTGCGCCGGGTGGCGCGGCGAGCCCAGTGCGGACGTCTGCGAGCGTCCTCAGGGCTGGCACGGTTGCGTGCGGGGTGAGGGTGGGCGGGTGCCGCTCGTGTGTGGGGCAGACGCCGCCCCTGGCGCGCTGGGCGGTGCCGTGGGTGCGCGGCGGGCAGCCCGTGGGCGTGTGGCGGGCAGTGCGGCGGGCGGACGTGCCCATGATGGCCAGGGCGTCGAGGGAGACCGGGCGCACACGGCCGGGTGGCGTGGCAGGCGGGTCGTGCAGGGACCGCCGGACGGTGCGGGAGGTGGGTGGTGCGAAGCAGGGGCGTGCGGGGATCGCCGGATGGCGCGGGAGGCGGGTGGCGCGGGAGGTGGGGCGCACCCGCATGGCCGGGTGGTGCGGAAGGTGGGTGACGTGGGGCCCGCAGGGTGGTGCGGGAGAGGGGACGCGCGGGGATTGCCGGGTGGCGCGGGAGGTGGGGTGCGCGTATGGCCGGGTGACGCGGGAGGTGGGGTGCCCGTATGGCCAGGTGGTGCGGGAGAAGGTGTGCGCGGAGGCCGTCAGGTGGTGGGGCCGGTGGAACGCGTAGGCGCGGCCGAAGGGTGTGGGAGGAGCGTCGCACGGGCTGGGAGGTGGGGCGCGTAGGCGCGGCCGGGTGTGCGCGGAAAGTACGTCGCGCGGGTACGGCGGTGGGGTGCGTGGGTGGTGCCGGGGGCTCGCGGGGAGGCGGGAGCCCCCGGTTGAGCGGGTGGGCTCAAAGACGACCTCGGGCCGGGCGGCGGGCGGAAGCGCGCCGGCCCGAGGTCACAACGACCTCAGGACGGCCTCAGAAGGACTCCACGGCCCGACGGGCCTCGGCGTCGAGGACGCCCCAGCTGATGAGTTCCTCCGTCAGCTCGCTCGGCGACTTGTCGTAGATCACGGCCAGGGAGCGCAGGTCCTCCTGGCGGATCGACAGCACCTTGCCGTTGTAGTCGCCACGCTGGCTCTGGATCGTGGCGGCGTACCGGGCCAGGGCGCCGGCCTTCTCCTTCGGCAGCGTCGCCAGGCGCTCCAGGTCGATCACAAGCTTGGGCGTCGGCCCGAGCGGGCTGGGGGCGGCGCCGCCCGGCAGCAGCTCGGAGACGGGCACCCCGTAGAAGTCGGCAAGCTCGGCAAGCTTCTGCACGGTCACCGCTCGGTCGCCACGCTCGTACGAGCCCACGACCACGGCCTTCCACCTGCCACGCGACTTCTCTTCGACTCCATGCAGGGACAGGCCCTGCTGGGTGCGGATGGCGCGGAGTCGTGCACCCAGCGACTTTGCGTACTCAGACGGCATCGTGTGGCCCCCCGGCTCTCGTATGTATCGCTCTCAGTAGATTGTGCTCCCTTGCGGCGTATGCCCGGACCACCGGGGGGTCTGGTGCCAGGCTCGGCACCATCGGTAGCCATGGCCCTGGGTTTACCCCAGAACGCCGCGAGGTGTGGTTACGCACAGTGACGGTAAAGGGGTGGACGCCTGAGGTCAAGCTGATTGGAAAAAAGATGCCGAATCCGGTCCGGTAGGGATCGCCGCAAACGCCCCCCATGTCCCACTGGTAACACTACTTCGTCACAGTTTGACGAGACTCCGCCGCCCTGGTCAGGGCAGTCAGGGCTGCCGGGTGAGAATCATGACCGGGCGGGTCGAGGCCCTGACGATCTTGATCGAGGTGTCCCCGAGGAAGACCCGCCTGAGTGGCCCGGTGTCGCTGGAAGCGCATATGATCATCTCGCCGGGCAGCCACGAGGTCGTCCCGAGCGCCCGGGCCACGTTGCCGCCCTCCAGCACCTCGACCTCCACGGCCAGCCGCCGCCGCTGCCCCCGCGCCGCGGCACGCAGGTCCGCCGCGGCCTGTTCGCGCAGGCGTACGAGCATCTCCTCCGCGATCCTCGCCCGCCTGCCGGCGCTGACCACCAGGGTGACCCGCCGCAGGGGCACGTCGAGCGCGACGGCGGCCCTGGCCGCGTCCTTGACCGCCAGGTCGCAGCCGGGGCCGCGGCGGTAGGCGACGGTGAGGCGGTCGAAGGCGGCCGGCGGCGCCTCGCCGTAGCCGCGCGGCGCGAGCAGGACGGGAACGGAGGACGAGTGCAGGAGCTGGTCGGCGGTGCTGCCCACCGAGATGCGCCCCCTGCCGCCGCCCGGGGCCGAGCCGATCACCACCACGCCGGCGCCGCGCCCCCGCGCCAGCTCCACCAGCCCGCGTCCGCTGCCCCGGTGGGTGTGGACGACGTACTCGGCCGGGTCGCCGGCCAGCTCGCGGGCCTGCGCGAGCGCCGCCTCGGCCTGCTCGCGCAGGTACGCGCGCCAGGCGCTCTCCTCGGCCCGCGCGGGACCGGGCACCGACGTGGCGGGCGGCCGTACGGTCGCCACGGTCAGGCGGGCGTGCGCCTGGTCCCTGAGCAGTACGGCCAGCGCCAGCCCGTCCCTCCCCCTGGGCCCCGGCACGTATCCGGCCAGCACGTCGTCCAGCCTCATTCACCGCACCTCGGCGTTCAGCCGCGAATGGCCGTAGCCGTACAGGAAGTAGCAGACCAGGCCCGCGAGCATCCACAGCCCGAAGGCCAGCCAGGTCACCCTGGCCAGCCCCGCCATGACCACGACGCACAGGATCGCGCCGAGCACCGGCGTGACCGGGAACAGCGGGGTGCGGAAGCCGCGCGGCAGCTCGGGACTGCGGCGGCGCAGCACGAGCACGCCGACGTTGACGATGGCGAAGGCGAACAGCGTGCCGATGCTGGTGGCCTCGGCGAGCTGCCCCAGCGGCACGAGCCCGGCCAGCACCGAGACGAACGCCGCCACGATGAGCGTGTTGGCGACGGGCACCTGGCGGCGCGGGTTCACCCGCTGGAAGACGCGGGGGATGAGCCCGTCGCGCGACATCGCGAACAGGATGCGGGTCTGGCCGTAGATGGTGGTGAGCACGACGCTGGCGATGGAGATGACGGCGCCGAACGACACGACCAGGCCGGGCCAGGTGGCTCCGGAGGCCAGGTCGGCGATGTGCGACAGGCTCGCCTCGGTGCTGCGGGAATCGAAGTCGGTCCACGGCAGCGCGCCGACGGCGGCGACGGCCACCAGCATGTAGACGACCGTCACGAGGACCAGCGACAGGAGGATCGCCAGCGGCAGGTCCCGCCTGGGATTCCTGGCCTCCTCACCGGCGGTGGAGGCGGCGTCGAAGCCGATGTAGGAGAAGAAGACCTGCGAGGCCGCGGCCGTGATGCCGGCCACCCCCATGGGCGCGAACGGCGCCAGGTTGCGTGAGCTGAAGGCCGTGAACGCCACCACGCAGAAGAACACCAGCACCGCGACCTTGACCAGCACGAAGACGGCGTTGGCCGTGGCGCTCTCGGAGGCGCCGTACAGCAGCAGCCAGGTGGCCAGCAGCACGATGACGATCCCGGTCACGTTGACCACGCCGCCCTCCTGGCCGGGGGAGCGGGTGATCGCCTCCGGCAGCTCGAAGCCGGACAGCGAGCGCAGGAACGCGTTGAGGTACTCGCCCCAGCCCACGGCCACGGCCGCCACGGAGACGGCGTACTCGAGCATCAGGCACCAGCCGCAGACCCAGGCCACCAGCTCGCCCAGCGTCGCGTACGCGTAGGAGTAGGACGAGCCGGACACCGGGATCGTCCCGGCCAGCTCGGCGTACGACAGGGCCGAGAACAGCGCCGTGACCGCCGCCAGCGCGAACGCCAGCACCACCGCGGGCCCCGCCTTGGGCACGGCCTGCCCGAGGATCACGAAGATGCCGGTGCCCAGCGTCGCGCCGACGCTGAACAGCGTGAGCTGCCACAGCGACATCGTGCGCCGCAGCTCGCCGCGCCCGCCCTCGGCCACGATGCGCTCGGTGGGCTTGGTACGGAGCAGCCGCCGGGCCAGCGTCACCGGACACCCCTACAGCGTGCTCGTCAGGGGCCACCTGCCGTTGGGGGTGACGATCGTGCCCGCGGTGCCGGCGAGGATGCCTACGGCGTCGTCCAGCCTGCCGATGGCCGCCATGTCGCCGGTCTTCTCCACGAACCGGCAGGCCGCCTCGACCTTCGGCCCCATCGACCCCGCGGGGAAGTCGAGCGCGCGCAGCTCGTGCGGCGTGGTGTGGCCGATCTCGCGCTGCTCGGGCGTGCCGAAGCCGCGCATGACGCGCGGCACGTCGGTCAGGCTCAGGAACGCGTCGCACTCCAGGGCCTCGGCCAGCAGGGCGCCGGTCAGGTCCTTGTCGACGACGGCCTCCACGCCGGTCAGCCGGCCGCGCTCGTCGCGTACGACGGGGATGCCGCCGCCGCCCGCGCACACCACGATCACGCCCGCGCCGATCATCTTGCGGATGAGGCGGGTCTCGACCACGCGCTGCGGCGCGGGGGAGGGGACCACCCGCCGCCACTGCCGCCCGTCGGGCCGGACGGTCCAGCCGTGCTCGGCGGCCAGCTTCTCCGCCTGCTCGCGTTCGTAGACCTGGCCCACGAACTTGGCGGGCCGCTCGAAGGCCGGGTCGACGGCCGAGACCAGCGTCTGCGTGACCATGGCCAGCACCGGACGGCCGGGCAGCGCGTTCTGCAGGGCCTGCTGCATCCAGTAGCCGATCAGCCCCTGCGTCTGCGCGCCCAGCGCGTCGAACGGGTACGGCCTGCTCAGGCTGGGGTCGGCGGCGCTCTCCAGCGCCAGCAGCCCCACCTGGGGGCCGTTGCCGTGGGTGATGACCAGCTCGTGCTCCCTGGCGAGCTGGGCCAGCGGCTTGACGGCCGCGCGCACGTTGGCGAGCTGCACGTCGGCGTCCGGCCGCTGGCCGCGCCTGAGCACCGCGTTGCCGCCCAGCGCCACGATGACCCGCATTCAGTCTCCCAAGGTCGCGACCATGATGGCCTTGATCGTGTGCAGCCGGTTCTCGGCCTGGTCGAAGACGATCGAGCGCGGCGACTCGAACACGCTCTCCGTCACCTCCAGCGCGTCGAGCCCGGTCCGGTCGAAGAGGTCGCGCCCGACGGCCGAGCGCCGGTCGTGCAGGGCGGGCAGGCAGTGCATGAACTTGACCGACGGGTTGCCCGTGGCCCGCACCACGGCGTCGTTGACCTGGTAGGGGAGCAGCAGCTTGATCCGCTCGTCCCAGATGGCGGCCGGCTCGCCCATCGACACCCACACGTCGGTGTAGAGGAAGTCGACCCCTTTGACGCCCTGGTTCACGTCGTCGGTGACGGTGATCCTGGCGCCCGTCGAGGCGGCCACCTTCTCGGCCGGCACGACCACCTGGCCAGGGTCGGGCCACAGGGCCCTGGGCGCGACCACGCGGACGTCCATGCCGAACATGGCGCCCGTCACCAGCAGCGAGTGGCCCGTGTTGTTACGCCCGTCGCCCAGGTAGGCGAACGACAGCTCGCGCAGCGGCCGTTCGCCGTGCTCGCTCATGGTCAGCGCGTCGGCCAGCGTCTGCGTGGGGTGCCACTCGTCGGTCAGCCCGTTCCACACCGGCACCCCCGCCAGCGCGGCCAGCTCCTCGACGTCGGCCTGGCTGGCGCCGCGGTACTCGATGCCGTCGAACATGCGACCCAGCACCCGCGCCGTGTCGCCGACCGACTCCTTGTGCCCGATCTGCGAGCCGGCCGGATCGAGGTACGTGACGTGCGCCCCTTGGTCGTGGGCGGCCACCTCGAACGCGCAGCGGGTGCGCGTGGAGGCCTTCTCGAAGATCAGCGCGATGTTCCTGCCCCGCAGCCGCTGCCGCTCGGTACCGGCGTGCCTGGCCGACTTCAGCTCGGCCGACAGCCGCAACAGGAACCCGAGCTCCTCGGGCGTGAAGTCCAGCTCCTTGAGGAAGCTGCGGTTGCGCAGATCGGATGTCATCGGATCACGTTCCCCCTAGACGGCGTCACGTTCGAGCGGGCAGCTCATGCAGCGCGGCCCGCCGCGCCCCCGTCCCAGTTCGCTGCCCCTGATCGTGATCACCTCGATGCCGTTGTCGCGCAGGTGGTTGTTGGTGGTGGTGTTGCGCTCGTACGCGACGACCACGCCGGGCTCCAGCGCCAGCCCGTTGCAGCCGTCGTCCCACTGCTCCCGCTCGGCGGCGTACACGTCCTGATGTGGCGTCAGGACCGTGATGTCCGGCAGGTCGAGGGCGTTCGCGATGGCCTTGTGCATGTGCTCAGGGGGGTGGTCGGTGACCTTCAGCTCCTTGGAGGTCTCCCCGGGCTCGATCGTGTACGCCGGCAGCATCCCCAGGCCCGCGTACTCGGTGAACACCCCCACGTCCAGCATGGTCATCACGGTGTCGAGATGCATGAACGCCCGCGCCTTCGGCATGTCGAGCGCGACGATCACGCGCGCGGAGCCGGCCTCGAACAGCCGCTGCGCCAGCATCTCGACCGCCTGCGGCTGGGTGCGCTCGCTCATGCCCACCAGCACCGCGCCCCGGCCGATGACCAGCACGTCGCCGCCCTCGATGGTGGCCGGCGCGACCGCCTGGCCCGGCATCCAGCAGTGGTATCCGCCCTGCCCTGGCCGGTTGAAGCCGTCCGCGAACGTCGGGTGATACATGTAGACGGCCTCCATGTTGACCGTCTCCCGCATGCGGGCCTTCTTCTTCATCGCGTTGATCGACACGCCGTCGTAGATCCAGCACGACGTGTCGCGCGTGAACAGGTGGTTGGGCAGCGGGGGCAGGATGAAGTCGTCGTCGGCCGTGGCGTGGAACGTCACCGACTTGGGGTCGCAGCCCAGCTCCCGCAGCTCGCGCTTGGTGATGCCGCCCGTGAGGTAGACCTGCAGCGTCGCGGAGTCCATCCCGTCGAGGGTGTTGCGGATGTCGTCGATGGCGACCGGGCCGAGCCAGCGCTCGTGGATGACCGCGTCGAGGATGTGCTTGCGCGCCTCGGGGATGTCGATCGTCTCTCTGAGCAGGTCGGACAGCAGGTGGACGCGGATGCCCCGGTCGGTGAGCACCCGCTGGAACTCCTCGTGCTCCTCGACCGCGCGGTGGACCCACAGCACGTCGTCGAAGAGGAAGGCGTCTTTACTGGTCGGGGTGAGCCGTTTCAGCGCCAGGTCCGGCTCGTGCAGCAGGACCTGCCGCAGTCGCCCGACCTCGGAGTCGACATGGAACGTCATCTCAGCTCTATCCCCCTCCCCGGCGCGGAAGTCACGCGTGGCGCCCGCCCCCGCGCCCGGGTGACGTGCCCCGCGCGGCCCGCCCCGACACGGGCGGGAGCCGGGAAATTACCTGATCCGGGAGGTCGCCCGGCGGCCGTCCGGTGTGCCCGCCCGCGTGAGGGCGCTCACGTCGTGGCTGGTAGCCCCTGGTACTGTGTGTCCCGACCGACACCCTTTAAGACCCGTCCCGTGAGGCGGGAAAGGTGGTGAGATCCGTCATGTCCGATTCCAGAGTGCCCGATTCCAGAGGAGCCGATCCCGGAGGCCCCGATTCCCGGGGAGCCGACGTCAAGGGGACCGACTCCAGGGCCGTGCTCGAGGCTCCTGACATCCACCGGGCGCTGACCCGTATCGCGCACGAGATCCTCGAACGCACCAAGGGCGCCGACGACGTCGTCCTGCTCGGCATCCCGACCCGCGGCGCCACCCTGGCCAGGCGGCTCGGTGAGCGCATCGAGCAGTTCGAAGGCGTCAAGATCCCCGTCGGCTCGATCGACATCACGATGTACCGCGACGACCTGCGGCGCGGCCCCGTCCGGCCGCTCGGCCGCACCGAGGTCCCGTCCGACGGGATCGACGGCAGGGTCGTGGTGCTCGTCGACGACGTCCTCTACTCGGGCCGCACCGTGCGCGCCGCGCTCGACGCGCTCAACGACCTCGGCAGGCCCACCGCCGTGCAGCTCGCCACGCTGGTCGACCGCGGCCACCGCGAGCTGCCCATCCGCGCCGACTACGTCGGTAAAAACCTGCCCACCGCCAAGAGCGAGAAGGTCAAGGTCTACCTGCAGGAGATCGACGGCCGCGACGCGGTGCTGCTCATGAAGGGGGGCGCCAGGTGAACCGGCATCTGATCTCCGCGGGAGACCTGGTCAAGGATGACGCGCTGCTCATCCTCGACACCGCCGAGGAGCTGGCGAGGGTCTCGGAACGTTCCATCAAGAAGCTGCCGACGCTGCGCGGGCGCACGGTGGTCAACCTGTTCTTCGAGGACTCCACCAGGACGCGCATCTCGTTCGAGGCGGCGGCCAAGCGGCTGTCCGCCGACGTGATCAACTTCTCCGCCAAGGGGTCGAGCGTGTCCAAGGGCGAGTCGCTCAAGGACACCGCGCTCACCCTGGAGGCCATGGGCGCCGACGCGGTCGTCATCCGCCACAGCGCCTCCGGCGCGCCGCACCGCCTGGCCAACTGGGTGCACGGCAGCGTCGTCAACGCCGGCGACGGCACCCACGAGCACCCCACGCAGGCGCTGCTCGACGCCTTCTCCATGCGCCGCCGCCTGGGCAACCTGGAGGGGCGCAGGGTCACCATCGTGGGCGACGTGCTGCACAGCCGGGTCGCCCGCTCCAACGTGCTGCTGCTGCACACGCTCGGGGCGGAGGTCACGCTGGTCGCGCCGCCGACCCTGCTGCCCGTCTCGGTCGGGACCTGGCCCTGCGAGGTGTCCTACGACCTCGACGCCGTGCTTCCCAAGTCCGACGCGGTGATGATGCTGCGGGTGCAGAAGGAGCGGATGAACGCCGCGTACTTCCCGAGCGAGCGCGAATACTCCCGCCGGTACGGCCTCGACCGGGCGCGGTTCGCGAAGATGCCCGACGACGCGATCGTCATGCACCCCGGCCCGATGAACCGGGGCATGGAGATCGCCGCCGAGGTGGCCGACTCGGCGCGCTCCACGATCGTCGAACAGGTCGCCAACGGCGTGACCATCCGCATGGCCGTCCTTTACCTGCTGCTCGGGGGCGAGACCGCGTGAGCCGGCGCAGCGAAGCAACCGAGGAGCCCAACCGAGGAGCGCAGCAGCATGATCATCCGTAACGTGCGGATTCTCGGCGGCGAGCCCGTGGACCTGCGGGTCGCCGACGGGGCGATCGCCGCGATCACGCCCGCCGCCGAGCGGGCGAGCGCGGGCGGCCCCGGCGACCAGGTGGTCGACGGCGAGGGCGCGATCGCGCTGCCCGGCCTCGTCGACCTGCACACGCACCTGCGCGAGCCCGGCAGGGAAGACGCCGAGACCGTGCAGACCGGCACCCAGTCGGCCGCCCGCGGCGGCTACACCGCCGTGCACGCCATGGCCAACACCTCGCCCGTCGCCGACACCGCCGGCGTGGTGGAGCAGGTGTGGCGGCTCGGCCGCGAGTTCGCGCACTGCGACGTGCACCCGGTCGGCGCCGTCACCGTCGGCCTGGAGGGCAGGCAACTGGCCGAGCTGGGCGCGATGGCCGACTCTGCCGCCCGCGTGCGCGTCTTCTCCGACGACGGCAGGTGCGTCGACGACGCGGTGCTCATGCGCCGCGCACTCGAGTACGTCAAGGCGTTCGACGGCGTCATCGCCCAGCACGCCCAGGAGCCCCGCCTCACCACCGGCGCCCAGATGAACGAGGGCGTCGTCTCCGGCAGGCTTGGCCTGACCGGCTGGCCGGCCGTCGCAGAAGAGGCGATCATCGCCCGCGACTGCCTCCTGGCCGCCCACGTCGGCTCCCGGCTGCACGTCTGCCACGTCTCCACGGCCGGCTCCGTCGAGATCCTGCGCTGGGCCAAGTCCAAGGGCTGGAACGTCACCGCCGAGGTCACCCCGCACCACCTGCTGCTCACCGACGACCTGGTCGAGGAGTCGCCGGTGGGCGCGTACAACCCGATCTACAAGGTCAACCCGCCGCTGCGCACCCGCGCCGACGTCGAGGCCCTGCGCGCCGCGCTGGCCGACGGCACGATCGACATCGTGGCCACCGACCACGCGCCCCACCCGGTCGAGGACAAGGAGACCGAGTGGTCGGCCGCGGCCATGGGCATGGTCGGCCTGGAGACCGCGCTGAGCGTCGTCCAGGAGGCCATGGTCGAGACGGGCCTGCTCGACTGGGCGGGCGTCGCCGAGCGCATGTCCGCCGTGCCCGCCCGCATCGGCCGCCTGGCCGGTCAGGGGCGGCCGCTCGAGGTGGGCTCGCCGGCCAACATCACCCTCTACGACCCGACCGTACGCACGAAGGTCGACCCCGCCGCATTCGCGTCCAAGAGCAGGAACACCCCGTATGAGGGGATGACGCTGCCCGGCCGGGTGGTGGCCACGTTCCTGCGCGGCAGGCCGACCGTACTCGAAGGGAAGCTGGTTTGAACACAGCGGTGCTCGTCCTGGAAGACGGCCGGGTCTTCCACGGATCCCCGTACGGCGCCGAAGGCGAGACGTTCGGCGAGATGGTCTTCAACACCGGCATGACCGGCTACCAGGAGACCCTGACCGACCCCTCCTACCACCGGCAGATCGTCGCCATGACGGCGCCGCACATCGGCAACACCGGCGTCAACGACGAGGACCCTGAGTCGGGGCGCGTCTGGGTGGCCGGCTACGTCGTGCGCGAGCCGTCCAGGGTGGTCTCCAACTGGCGGGCCAACCGCTCGCTCGACGCCTACCTCAAGGAGCAGGGCGTGGTCGGGATCGCCATCAGCGGCACCCGCGCGCTCACCCGCCACCTGCGCGAGCGCGGCGCCATGCGCGCCGGCATCTTCAGCGCGCCGTCCGAGCCGGTCGAGGAGCTCGTCGAGCGCGTACGTCGCGAGCCCGGCATGGAGGGCGCCGACCTGGCCGCGGAGGTGGCCACCGCCGAGCCCTACGTGGTGCCCGCCGTCGGGGCCAAGCGGTTCACCGTCGCGGCCGTCGACCTGGGCATCAAGGGCATGACGCCGCACCGGATGGCCGAGCGCGGCTGCGAGGTGCACGTGCTGCCCGCGACGGCCGCCTACGAGCAGATCATGGCGGTCGGGCCCGACGGGGTGTTCTTCTCCAACGGCCCGGGCGACCCGGCCACGGCCGACGTGACGGCGCTGCGGAAGGTCCTGGAGTCGGGGGTGCCGTTCTTCGGGATCTGCTTCGGCAACCAGCTCTTCGGGCGGGCGCTTGGGCTGTCGACGTACAAGCTGCGCTACGGCCACCGCGGGGTCAACCAGCCGGTCCAGGACGTGCGCACCGGGAAGGTGGAGATCTCGGCGCACAACCACGGGTTCGCGGTCGAGGCGCCGCTCGACGGGCCGTTCGAGACGCCCTTCGGGCCGGCCGAGGTCAGCCACGTCAACCTCAACGACCGCTGCGTGGAGGGCCTGCGGCTGCTGAGCGGCCGGGCCTTCAGCGTCCAGTACCACCCCGAGGCGGCCGCCGGGCCGCACGACGCGGCCTACCTATTCGACGAGTTCTGCTCGGTGATGGCGGCCGGGCGGGACGACACCGGGCAGCATCCGATTTCGAGTTCTGTGAGGTCATGAGCCGTGCCCAAGCGTGAGGACATCAGGTCGGTCATGGTGATCGGCTCGGGGCCGATCGTGATCGGCCAGGCCTGCGAGTTCGACTACTCCGGCACCCAGGCGTGCCGCGTGCTGCGGGCCGAGGGGTTCCGCGTGATCCTCGTCAACAGCAACCCCGCCACGATCATGACGGATCCGGAGTTCGCCGACGCCACGTACGTCGAGCCGATCACCCCCGAGTTCGTCGAGAAGATCATCGCCAAGGAGCGCCCCGACGCGCTGCTGCCCACGCTGGGCGGCCAGACCGCGCTCAACACCGCCGTGGCGCTGCACGAGTCGGGCGCGCTGGAGAAGTACGAGGTCGAGCTGATCGGCGCCGACTTCGACGCCATCCAGGCGGGCGAGAACCGCGAGCGGTTCAAGGAGATCGTCGCCGAGGTCGCCCGCGAGCACGGGCTCAACGCCGAGTCGGCCAGGTCGCTCATCTGCCACACCATGGACGAGTGCCTGGCCGCCGCCGCCGAGTTGGGCTACCCCGTCGTCGTACGCCCCTCGTTCACCATGGGCGGCGCCGGCTCCGGCTTCGCCTACCACGAGGACGACCTGCGCCGCATCGCCGGCGCCGGGCTCGACGCCTCCCCGACCACCGAGGTGCTCCTGGAGGAGTCGATCCTCGGCTGGAAGGAGTACGAGCTGGAGGTCATGCGCGACAAGGCCGACAACGTCGTCATCGTCTGCTCCATCGAGAACATCGACCCGATGGGCGTGCACACCGGCGACAGCGTCACCGTCGCGCCCGCGCTGACCCTGACCGACCGCGAATACCAGAACATGCGCGACGTCGCCATCGCCGTCATCCGCGCGGTCGGCGTCGACACCGGCGGCTGCAACATCCAGTTCGCGATCGACCCCCGCACCGGTCGCATGATCGTCATCGAGATGAACCCCCGCGTGTCCCGGTCGTCCGCGCTGGCCTCCAAGGCCACCGGCTTCCCGATCGCGAAGATCGCGGCCAAGCTGGCCATCGGCTACACCCTCGACGAGATCCCCAACGACATCACCAAGGAGACCCCGGCCTCCTTCGAGCCGACGCTCGACTACATCGTGGTGAAGGTGCCGCGCTTCGCCTTCGAGAAGTTCAGGGGCGCCGACCCGACCCTCACCACGCACATGAAGTCGGTGGGCGAGGCCATGGCCATCGGCCGCTCGTTCCCCGAGGCGCTGCAGAAGGCACTGCGCTCGCTGGAGAAGAAGGGCTCCTCCTTCACCTGGGCGGGCGACGTCCAGCCCAAGGACGAGCTGCTCGCGGCCTGCCGCACCCCGCACGACGGGCGGCTGCGTACGATGCAGCAGGCCATCAGGGCGGGCGCCACGCCAGCGGAGCTGCACGAAGCCACCAGCGTCGACCCGTGGTTCGTCGACCAGCTCTTCCTGCTGCACGAGGAGGCCGAGGCCGTCGCCGCGGCGCCCGAGCTGACCGCGGAGGTGCTCGAACGGGCCAAGCACCTCGGGTTCAGCGACGCGCAGCTCGGCGAGATCCGCGGCATCGACGAGGCCAGGGTGCGCGACCTGCGCCACGCGCTCGGGCTGCGGCCGGTCTACAACACCGTCGACACGTGCGCCGCCGAGTTCGCCGCCACGACGCCCTACCTCTACTCGACCTACGACGAGGAGAGCGAGGTCCCCCACGGCGAGCGGCAGAAGGTCATCATCCTCGGCTCCGGGCCCAACCGCATCGGGCAGGGCATCGAGTTCGACTACGCGTGCGTGCACGCCTCCTTCGAGCTGTCCAGGGCCGGGTTCGAGACCGTCATGGTCAACTGCAACCCCGAGACCGTCTCGACCGACTACGACACCTCCGACCGGCTCTACTTCGAGCCGCTCACCCTGGAGGACGTCCTGGAGGTCGTGCACGCCGAGCAGCAGACCGGGCCGGTCGCGGGCGTGATCGTGCAGCTCGGCGGGCAGACGCCGCTCGGCCTCGCGCAGGCGCTCAAGGACGCGGGCGTGCCCGTGGTCGGCACCTCGCCCGAGTCCATCCACCTGGCCGAGGAACGCGGCGCGTTCGGGCGGGTGCTGGCCGAGGCGGGGCTGCCCGCGCCCAGGCACGGCACCGCCCTGACGGTGGCCGAGGCCACGGAGATCGCCGAGGAGATCGGCTACCCCGTGCTGGTCCGGCCCTCGTACGTGCTCGGCGGGGCCGGCATGGCCATCGTGTACGACGAGCAGACGCTCACCACGTACATGGCGGCCCAGGAGGGCGGCCACCCGGTGCTCATCGACAAGTTCCTCGACGAGGCCATCGAGATCGACGTCGACGCCCTCTACGACGGCGAGGAGCTCTACCTGGGCGGCGTCATGGAGCACATCGAGGAGGCCGGCATCCACTCCGGCGACTCGGCGTGCGCCCTGCCGCCCATCACGCTCGGCGGCGCCGACATCAAGGCCATCCGCGCCGCCACCAAGTCCATCGCCCACGGGGTGGGCGTGCGCGGGCTCCTGAACGTCCAGTACGCGATGTCCGCCGGCGTCCTGTACGTGCTGGAGGCCAACCCGCGCGCCAGCCGTACGGTGCCGTTCGTGTCCAAGGCCACGGCGGTGCCGCTGGCCAAGGCGGCGGCCCGGGTGATGCTGGGGGCGTCGATCGCCTCGCTGCGCGAGGAGGGCATGCTGCCCGCCCACGGCGACGGTGGCACGCTGCCCCTCGACGCGTCCATCGCGGTCAAGGAGGCGGTGCTGCCGTTCAACCGGTTCCGCGGCGTCGACACCGTCCTCGGGCCCGAGATGCGCTCGACGGGCGAGGTCATGGGCATCGACGAGTTCTTCGGGATCGCGTACGCCAAGTCGCAGGCGGGCGCCTACGGCGAACTGCCGACGAAGGGACGCGCGTTCGTATCCGTGGCCAACAGGGACAAGCGTGCGATGATCTTCCCTGTGAAGGCGCTGGCGGATCTCGGATTCGAGATCCTGGCCACCGAGGGTACCGCCGAGGTGCTGCGCCGTAACGGTGTCCATGCCAAGATCGTGCGAAAGCACAGCGAGGGGACGGGTCCCGGAGGTGAGCCCACGAGCGTGCAGGCCATTCTCGACGGCGAGGTAGACCTGATCGTCAACACGCCCTTCGGCAGCCCCGGGCAGTCGGGGCCGCGGCTCGACGGCTACGACATCCGCACGGCCGCCGTGCTGCGCGGCATCCCGTGCATCACCACGGTCTCCGGGCTCGCCGCGGCGGCGGCCGGCATCCAGGCGATCGTACGCGGCGACGTCGGCGTACGGTCCCTTCAGGAGCACGCACAGGCACTCCGGGGCTGACCCCGCACGGGAGGTGAAGACGACTGGCCGGCACACCGGTGCAGGTGACGGGCACGGTGCTGACCACGCGCCGGGTCGACGCCTACCATGCGCTGACGGTGGTGGCGCCCGGCATCGCCGAGCGTTACCGCCCCGGCCATTTCGTCTCCGTGGCGGTCGGCGGGGCGTACACCTCGATGGTGACGCGCCGCGCGCTGTCCATCCACGACGTGAAGTCCGACTACGGCGGCACGGTCGAGCTGGTCTTCACCACCCGTGGCCCCGGCACGGGGTGGCTGGCCGAGCGGCGCGCCCGTGACACGCTCGACCTGGTCGGGCCGCTCGGGCGGCCGTTCCCGCTGCCGCGCGACCCCGCCCACTGCGTGCTGGTCGGCTCCGAGTACGGCTCCGCCGTGCTGTTCCCGCTGGCCGACGCGCTGCTGGCGCGCGGCTGCCGGGTCGACTTCGTGCTCGGCGGGGCCGGCGCGGAGCGGGTGTTCGGGGCGATGCGGGCCCGCAGGATGTCCGAGACGACCACGCTGACCACCGAGGACGGCTCGCTCGGGCTGCGCGGCAAGGTCACCGACGCGCTGCCCGCGGTGATCGCCGACACGCGGGCCGACGCCGTCTACGCCTGCGCGCCGATGGAGACGCTGCGGGCGGTGACGGCGGTGGCGATGGAGTTCGACATCCCGGTGCAGGTGGCGGTCGAGGAGGCGATGGCGTGCGGCATCGGTGTGTGCATGACGTGCGTGCTGCCCGTCATCGGCGACGACGGGACGACCAGGATGGTCAGGGCGTGTGCGGAGGGGCCGGTGTTCCGGGGGGAGCGGGTGCGCTTCGAGGACGTGGGAACGATCCCGTTCGACGCGCTCGGCGCCCCTGGGGGCGGTGCGCGACATGTCGGTTGATATGCGGACATTTCTGGCTCATGTGGAGCTGGCGAACCCGATCACCACGGCCGCTGGCTGCGCCTCCTCGGGGCGGGAGCTGGCCCAGTTCTTCGACCTGCACCGGCTCGGCGCGCTGACCACCCGCTCCATCACCATGGCGCCGCGCGCCGGCCGGCCCACGCCCCGCATGGCGGAGACGCCCTCGGGCATGCTCAACGCCGTCGGGCTGCAGGGGCCGGGCATCGACGCGTTCCTGGAACGCGAGCTGCCCTGGCTGGCCCAGCGGGGCGTCAAGACCATCGTCTCGATCGGCGGCGGCACCGTCGCCGAATACTCCGAGCTGGCCCGCAGGCTTGCCGACGCGCCCGGGGTGACCGCGCTGGAGGTCAACCTCTCCTGCCCCAACATGGAGGACCGCGGGCGCGTCTTCGCCCGCGAGGGCAGCGCCGCGGCCGAGGTCATCGCCTCCGTACGCTCCATCATGCGCTACGACGTGCCCGTCATCGCCAAGCTCGCCCCCGACGTGGCCGACATCGTCTCCGTCGCGCGGGCCTGTGTGGACGCCGGGGCCGACGCGCTGTCCATGATCAACAACCCGCTGGGGATGGCCATCGACACCGAGGCGCTGCGGCCGTCCCTGGCCGCCGTCACCGGCGGGCTGTCGGGGCCGGCCATCCTGCCGCTGGCCGTACGGTGCGTCTGGCAGGTCCACGCCGCCCTGCCCGGCGTGCCCCTGATCGGCGTCGGCGGCGTGATGAGCGGCAAGGACGCCTTCCAACTCGTCCTGGCCGGCGCCTGCGTGGTCGGGGTGGGCACGGCGCTGTTCCACGACCCGTACGCCTGCCTGCGCATCGAACGCGAGCTGGAGGACCTGCTGCGGGCCCGCGGCTTCCACCGGCTGGCCGACGCCGTCGGCCTGGCCCACCGCCCGCCCGGGAGCGCCCCCCGGCACCTGCTCGTCGACACCGAGGACAGCACGCCTTGACCCCGATCAGCGCGAACGCGGCCCGGCGCCGAGCAGAGCCTGCCTCGACCCGGCGCCGAGCAGAGCCGAGCCTGCCTTGGCCCGGCGCCGAGCGGAGCCCTACCTGACCCCCGAACCTTTGGAGAGCACGCCTTGACCCCCGCACCCATAGCCGTCGCCCTCGACGCGCCCGACCTGGAGACCGCCGCCCGGTGGGCCGCCCTGGTCACGCCCCACGTCAGCACGGTGAAGGTGGGCCTGGAGCTCTACCTGCGCTACGGGCCCGACGTGATCGCCTCCGTACGGGGGGCCAGCGGCGTACGCCTGTTCCTCGACCTCAAGCTGCACGACATCCCCAACACCGTCGCGGGCGCCGCGCGGGCCGTGGCGCGGCTGCGGCCCTCGATACTCACCGTGCACGCCGCCGGGGGGCCCGCCATGATCAGGGCCGCCGTGGAGGCCGCGCCGCACACTCAGATCGCCGCCGTCACCATCCTGACGTCCCTGACCGAGGACGACCTGGGACGCATCGGTCTCCTGGGACCGGCCGACGACGCCGTCCGCCGCCTGGCGGCGCTGTCGGTCGAGGCGGGCGCGACCGCGCTCGTGTGCTCGCCCAACGAGGTGCGGGCGGTGCGCGCGGAGGTGGGCGAGGGGATCACCCTCATCACTCCCGGCGTCCGGCCCGCGGGGGCCGCCACGCAGGACCAGGCGCGCGTGGCCACCCCTGAACAGGCGCTCGCGGACGGGGCCGACCTGCTGGTCATCGGCCGCCCCATCACCGGCTCCCCGGACCCGGGGGCCGCCGCGGCCGCCATCGCCGCCTCGCTGCGCCGCGCCTCCTGACGCGACCGCGCGGGCGACCCCGCACGCATGCCCGCAAGTCGATCCGCAGCGGAACCCTGGAAGGGCGCACGCCCCGTGGGCACCGCATGCCCCGAGCCCGTCCGGCACCACCGGGCGCCACGAACGGCCCTCCGGACGGACGGCCGCCGCGACACGCCCGCAGGGCTCCGCTAACAAGATCGTAATGCATCCGCGCAGCCCTCCGCACGCCACTGCCCGCCCGGGTTTCGGCCCTGGTCTGGGCGGGATTTCGGACATCAGCGCGGGACGGGACCCCGATCGACGTCGCGTTTCGCGACGTCGTCGCGGGCCGACGTGCGAAGGCGGAAGTGAGGGCGATTTGATCAGCGCAATGTGATTTTACGAACACGGAGAGTGATGAAGTGGATTTTGTGGCGAGAGAAACCGCTCTTGACGTTGCTTAGGGGGCGATGACCAGCTAGTTTCCCTTCCCGTCCGAGTACATCGACAGAAATTCGAGGTGACCCGGCGTGGCTCTTCCTCCCCTGACCCCTGAGCAGCGCGCCGCAGCCCTGGAGAAGGCTGCCAAGGCCCGTAAAGAGCGTGCCGAGGTCAAGAACCGGCTCAAGCATGGCGCGGTTTCTCTGGCTGAGGTGCTCAAGGATGGGCAGACCGATGACGTCATCGGCAAGATGAAGGTCTCGGCCTTGCTGGAATCGCTCCCCGGAGTGGGCAAGGTCCGCGCCAAGCAGCTCATGGAGCGGCTTGCGATCGCCGAGTCCCGCCGCGTGCGGGGCCTCGGCGCGAACCAGAGGGCCTCCCTCGAGCGCGAGTTCGGTGGCAACGAGAGCTAATCTCTGTTCCACACGAAACCGCGGGTTCAACGGGGGGTAGGAAGTGACCGAGAGGTCCTGGTCCGGCGACGTCAGCGCCCACGAGGCGGTCGGACCGGGAGCCGAGGTCGGCTTCCTGCCCTCATGCGAAAGACGGCTGACGGTCCTGTCGGGACCGTCGGGCGTCGGTAAGTCCACGGTCGTCGCCGAGCTCCGGCGGGCACATCCAGAGGTGTGGCTGTCGGTCTCGGTGACCACCAGGCGGCCCCGGCCCGGCGAGGTCAACGGGGTCCACTACTTCTTCGTCGACGGCGAGGAGTTCGACCGGCTCGTGGCGGCCGGAGACCTGCTCGAATGGGCGGAGTTCGCGGGCAACCGCTACGGCACGCCGCGCGAGCCGGTGCTGAAGAAGCTCGCCGAGGGCATCCCGACGCTGCTCGAGATCGACCTCGAGGGCGCCAGGCAGGTGCGGCGGAGCATGCCGGAGGCGCTGCTGGTGTTCCTGGCCCCGCCCACGTGGGAGGAGCTGGAGAAGCGGCTGCGCGGTCGCGGCACCGAGCCGGAAGACGTCATCACGCGCCGGCTGGACGCCGGACGGGTCGAGATGGCCGCCGAGTCGGAGTTCGACCTCACGCTGGTCAACACAAGCGTCCAAGATGTGTGCCACCGGCTGATAGCCTTGATGACTGACCCTCAGGGGGTCACGACAACCACCAACCGAGAGGTCTGACATCGTGGCAGGCAGCACCCCGGCCGCGGAGGGCATCACCAACCCGCCGATCGACGCGCTGCTCGACATCGTCGACAGCAAATACTCCCTGGTGATCATGGGCGCCAAGCGCGCTCGCCAGATCAACGCCTACTACTCCCAGCTCGGCGAGGGCCTGCTGGAATACGTTGGGCCGCTGGTCGAGACGCATGCCCAGGAAAAGCCGTTGTCCATCGCGCTGCGCGAGGTCTCCGAGGGCCTGCTCAACGCCGAGCCCATCGAAGGCGCGGTCTGACCCCTTCGATGAAGGTCGTCCTGGGCGTCAGCGGCGGCATCGCCGCTTACAAGGCGTGTGAGCTGCTGCGCCTGTTCGCCGAGTCCGGGCACGAGGTGCGGGTCGTGCCGACCCGTGAGGCTCTGAAGTTCGTGGGCGCGCCCACCTGGGCCGCCCTGTCGGGCAACCCCGTGTCGGCCGAGGTGTGGGACGACGTCCACGAGGTGCCCCACGTACGCATCGGCAAGAGCGCCGACCTCGTCGTGGTGGCGCCCGCGACCGCCGACGTGCTCGCCAGGGCCGCCCACGGCCTGGCGGGCGACCTGCTGACCAACACGCTGCTGACGGCCACCTGCCCGGTGGTGTTCGCGCCCGCGATGCACACCGAGATGTGGCAGCACCCCGCCACCCGCGCCAACGTCGAGACACTGCGCGAGCGGGGCGCCGTCGTGATCGACCCGGCAGTGGGCCGGCTCACCGGCGCCGACACCGGCCCAGGGCGGCTGCCCGACCCGGCCGAGATCTTCCAGCTCTGCCTGCGCGTGCTGCGCGGGCGGCCCCGCGACCTGGCCGGGCGCAAGGTCGTGATCTCCGCGGGCGGCACCCGCGAGGCCATCGACCCCGTCCGCTACATCGGCAACCGCTCCTCGGGCCTGCAGGGATACGCGCTGGCCCGCACGGCCGCCGCCAGGGGCGCGGAGGTGACGCTGGTGGCGGCCAACGTCACGCTGCCCGACCCGGCGGGGGCCACGGTGGTGCGGGTGGAGTCGACGGCCGAGCTGCGCGAGGCGGTGCTCGTCGCCTCGGCCACGGCCGACGTGGTCGTCATGGCCGCCGCGGTGGCCGACTTCCGGCCCGCGACGCGGCAGGACGCCAAGATCAAGAAGACCGGCGGCGAGCCCGAGCCCATCCGGCTGACCAAGAACCCCGACATCCTCGCCGAACTCGGCGAACGCCGCCGCAGCACCGGTCAGGCGAGCACTCCCACGCCCGGCAGCACCGCCCCAGCGAGCACGGCCACCCCCGGCAGCACCGCTCAGGCGAGCACGGCCGCGCCCGGCGCCACCGCTCAGGCGAGCGCCGCCGCACCGGCCCCTGCCATGCCCGGTGCCGCCACGCCCGCGGGTCCGGGCGACACGCCCGGC